>NZ_JALCZC010000042.1:0-34854 GCF_022690805.1 Anaeromyxobacter sp. SG66 | reverse complement strand
CGGGCCGCCGCCGGCGCGCCCGCGCCTGGGCGAGGGCGAGCTCGCCGCGCAGGAGCGCGAGCGCGAGCCGGAGCGCCGTCGCCCGGCGCGGCGGCACGAGCGTGCCGGCGAGGAAGCGCCGCAGGGCCTCCCGGCGCCGGAGCTTGCCGGAGGAGGTGCGCGGCAGGGTCCCCGGCTCGAGGAGGCGCACCGTGTACGGCGCGATCGAGGTGCGCTCGAGCACCGCCCGCCGGATCTCCGACTCGGCCGCCGGGTCGTCCCGCGCCCCCCGCGCGCGCTCGGCGAGGATGGCGAGCGCCTCGCCGCCCTCGCCGTCCCCCTCGCCGAGGGGGACGAAGCCGACCGCCACGGCGCAGCCCGGCCGGACCGCCGCCACGCCCGCGAGGGCCGCCTCGAACTCGTCGGGCGCGTGGTTCGCGCCGCGCACGATGACGACGTCCTTCGCGCGCCCGTGCACGTACAGCTCGCCCCCGAGCGCGAACCCGAGATCGCCCGTGTCGAGCCAGCCGCCCGAGAGCGCGCGCCGCGTCGCGGCGGGATCGCCGAGGTAGCCCTGCATGAGGGACGGCCCGCGCACGAACACGCGCCCGAGGCGGCCCTCCCCGGCGAGCGCTCCGTCCTCGTCGCGGATCTCCACCTCGACGCCCGCGATGGGCGGGCCCACCGAGACGAGCTCGCGCGGCCCGGGCGCGACGGTGCCGTCGCGGGCGAGGCGCGCGGGATCGACCCGACGCCCCTCGAGCGGCCGCCCGCGCGGGCTAAAGGTGACCGCGAGCGCCGCCTCGGAGAGGCCGTAGACCGGCACGAGCGCCGCCGGATCGAGGCCGTGCGGCCCGAAGCGCGCCGCGAACCTCCGCATCGCCTCCGCGGAGACCGGCTCGGCGCCGTCGAGCGCGAGGCGCCAGGTCCCGAGCGACAGCCCGGCGAGCTCCGCGTCCTTCACGCGATCGGCGCAGTAGGCGTAGGCGAAGCTCGGCGCGACCGAGATCGTGCCCTGGTGGCGCGCGATGGCGCGGAGCCACAGCGCGGGGCGCGCGAGGAAGTGCTCGGGCGCGATGAGCACGAGGCGGCCCGGGTAGCTCATCGCCGCGAGCAGGCAGCCGATGAGCCCCATGTCGTGGTAGAGCGGCAGCCAGGAGACGAGCGCGTCGTTCGCGTCGGGCCGGACCCGCTCGACGAGCGCGTCCACCTGGGCCTCCAGCGCGGCGTGGGTGAGCGCGACCGGCTTCGGGTCCACCGTCGAGCCGGACGAGAACTGCACGAGCGCGAGCGCCTCGGGCTCGGAGGCGCGCGAGAGTCGACCGGTCTCCTGCGAGAGCTCCGCCGCGTCGGCGCAGCCGAGCGGCGGCGCCGCCCGCGCGATGGCGCCGCCGAGGAGGCGCCGCACCGCGCCGGAGGAGACGACGAGCCGCGCGCCCGACACCTCGAGCATCCGGGCCGTCTGCGCGAGGTACTCCTCCATCCGGCCGAGCCTGACCGGCGGATAGAGCGGCACGGGCACCGCCCCGGCGAGCCACGCCCCGAAGAACGCGTCCAGGAAGGCGGGCTCCGTGCGGAGCACGATCGCCACCCGATCGCCCGGCGCCACGCCCCGCGCCGCGAGCGCGGCGGCCACCCGCTCCGCGCGGTCGGCGACCTCGGCCCACCGGAGCGTGCGCTCGCGCTCGTGGAGATCGACGAACGTGACGCCGCTCGGGTGGCCCACGGCCGCGCGGAGCGCGTGCGCCAGCGTCGGGGAGCGCGGCGCGGGCGCCGGTGGCCCCACGAGCCTCACCGGGCCGGCTCCGGCGCCTGGGCGGGGATGAGCGCCGCGTCCGAGCGCGCCGCGACGAGCCGCGCGAGATCCGCGAGCGTGCGCGTTCCGGCCGCGTCGTCGTCCTCGAGGACGATCCGGAAGCGGTCCTCCACGGCGACGACGAGCGAGAGGAGCTGGAGCGAGTCGAGCGCGCCCGCGAGGGCCGCGTCGGGCGCGGGCGTGGCGTCGCCGAGCCGGAGCTCGTCGCGCGCGATGCGGAGGATCTCGTGCGCCACCCTTGCTTCACGATCCGTCATGGTCACCACCGGAGGAGGACGAGCTCGGCCGAGAAGCCCGGGCCCATCGCGGCGAGGAGGCCCACGTCTCCGGGGCGGGCCTCGCCCGCGTCGAGCAGGTCGCCGAGGACGAAGAGCACCGAGGCGGAGGAGAGGTTGCCGACCTCCTGGAGCGAACGGAAGGACCGGGAGAGCGCCGCCTCCGGCAGGTCGAGGGCGCGGCGGAAGGCCTCGAGCACCTTCGGCCCGCCGGTGTGGGCGATGAAGTGGCGCACGTCGCCGCGCGAGAGCCCGTTCGCGGCGAGGAAGCGATCCACGTCTCCGCCGACGTTCGCCTGGATCACCTCCGGCACCTTCGCGGAGAGGACCACCTTGAAGCCCGTGTCGACGACGTCCCACCCCATCACCCACTCCGTGTCCGGGTAGAACACCGAGCGGGTCGCGAGGATCCGCGGCGCGTGGTCGGGCGCGGGGGCGCGCTCGCCGCCCTGGAGCACCACCGCCGCCGCGCCGTCCCCGAACAGGCCGCTCGCGATGACGTTCGCGATGGAGGTGTCCTCCCGCTGGAGGGTGAGCGAGCAGAGCTCGACCGAGACGAGCACCGCCACCTCGCCGGGGAACGCCCGCAGGGCGTCCGAGGCCCGGGCGAGCCCCGCCGCGCCCGCCATGCAGCCCAGGCCGAAGATCGGCGTCCGCTTCACCGAGGGCGAGATCCCCAGCCGGTTCACGAGCTTCGCGTCGAGCGAGGGGGTGGCGACGCCGGTGACGGTCACGAAGTAGAGATGGTCCACCTCGCGCGGGGTGACGCCCGCCCGCGCGAGCGCCTCCGACACGGCCGCCGCGCCCAGCTCGCTCCCGACCCGGATGAACGCGTCGTTGGTCTTCCGGAACGAGTCGAGCGCCGGGTACTCGGAGAGCGGAAGGGCGAGGTGGCGGCCGCCCACGCGTGCAGCGCGGTGCAGATCGGCGAGACGCTCGACGTTGAAGTGCCGCGCGCCCCAGTACGCGGACAGGGCCGCGATGAGCGTCTCCTGATCCACGAAGTTCGGGGGCAGCGCGCGGCCGACGGAGAGGATCGCGGGGTGCGTGCTCGTCATAGGGGGAACGGCCCAGCGGCAGGCATGTGACCCCGCGCGCACGGCCGCAAGGTCCGGCCGGGGGCCGTGGCGCCCGGACGCAGCGCCGTCAACCGGGCGTCGCGACGGGCAGCGTGAAGCTGAACGTGCTGCCCGCCGCGGGCGCGCTCACGAGCTCGACCTCGCCCCCGTGAGCCTCGACGAGCCGCCGCACGATGTAGAGCCCGAGGCCGAGCCCGTCGGCCTCCCGCCCGGGACCTCGCACGTAGCGCTGGAAGATCCGCTGCTGGTCCTCGGGCGCGATCCCGGGCCCCTCGTCCATGACGGAGATCCGCACGAAGGCGCCGGCCGGGTTGGCGCTCACGACGACGCGGCCGGCGGTGTGCTTGAGCGCGTTCCCGACCAGGTTCACGAGGACGCGGTCGAGCCGGTCGGGATCGGCGTGCACCGGCGGGAGGCCGTCCGGCACGGCGACCTCGAGGCGCTGCGGGTCGAACACCCCGCGGTTGAGCTCGATCGCCTCCGCCACGAACGCGCGCACGTCCACGGCGGCGCGCTGGAGCGCGAGCGCGGCGCCGCTCTCGAGGCGCGCCGCGTCGGCGAGATCGCGCAGCATCCGCTCCATCCGCCTGCCCGCGAGCGCGATGTCGCGCGCGGCCTTCTCCGCCGCGCCCGGCTTCGCCCCGTGGCGGCCGAGCACCTGCGCCTTGAGGAGCACGATCTGGAGCGGGTTGCGCAGGTCGTGAGAGACGGCGCGGAGCAGGTCCTCGCGGCTCTCCTTCGTCGCGCGCAGCTCGGCGATGGTGACGTTGAGCTCGTTCTCGATGTGGCTCCGCAGCGCGACGAGCTCGCGGTGCGGAGCGACCACCGCGCCCACGAACAGCGCGCGGAAGATGAGGAAGAAGGTGAGCACCAGGTACGCGTGCCCGAGCACGTGCACCGGATCGAACGGGCGCGCGTAGAGGGTGAGGGAGAGCTCGGAGAGGACGGTGACCGCGAGCGCCGCCGCGAGCGTGCGGGCGCCGCGGTCGCCGGCGCGGGCGGCGCGGTGGTGCACGAGCGCGCCCACGAGCGCGACCGCCGCGACGAAGAGCTCGAGCCCGACCTTCGCGGACGTGAGCCCGCCTCCCTCCACGTAGAAGAAGGCCCGATCGCCCGGCAAGGCGAGCTCGACCGCGACGAAGGCCGTGACCGCGACGAGGTGGGGGACGAGCAGGCGCGCCCTGCCCGGCCGCAGGCTCCGATCGCTCGGCGGGAGCCGCGCGACCCAGACGAGCGTCCCCACGGTCCAGAGGCGGGCAAGGAACCAGTAGTAGATGCCCCGCTCGGTCGTCCCCGGGCCCCCGACGCCCGGCATCCCCGGAAACGTGAGCAGGTGCAGGGCCTCGAAGAGCCCCACCGCCAGGAACGCGGGGCCGATCACCTGCGCCCGTCGATCCGGGAACTCGCGGGCCGCGAACCACTGCACGCCGAACGTGGCGAACGCCACGCCGACGACGAGCAGCTCGAGGACGGTGTGGACGGGGAGGTACCGGGCCGCAGAGAGCGGCTCGTGCAGCCCGGGCAGCGCGAGGAGGATGACGAGGGGCGCGGCGAGCGCGACGAGCCACGCGAGCCGCAGCCCGGACGAGGCGGTGGGCGGTCGCGAGGCCGCGCGAGGCAGGGTCAGATCGTCCACCATGGAGGCGCCCATCCCCGGGCGGGCCTCGACTCTACACGAGCCGGAGCGATGCAATTCCGGCTTTCCTGCCGCGGCGGCGCTGCTTGCCAAGCCCCCCCGCGGTCTTACGTTCGCGCCATGCGAATGGAAAAGCTCACCGTGAAGGCCCAGGAGGCGCTCGCCGCCGCCCAGAGCGAGGCGCGCCGCCGCGACCACCAGGCCATCGACGTCGAGCACCTCGTGCTCGCCCTCCTCTCCCAGCCGGAGGGGACCGCGACGCCCATCCTGGAGAAGATCGGCGCGGAGCCGTCGCTCGTCGCCTCGCGCGTGGAGGACGAGCTGCGCACCGTGCCCAAGGTCTCCGGCGCGGAGCCGTACCTCGCGAACCGGCTCGCGAAGCTCGTCGACCGCGCCGAGGACGCCGCGAAGCGGCTCAAGGACGAGTACGTCTCGACCGAGCACCTCCTGCTCGCCGCCGCCGAGGAGAAGACCGGCGCGGGCGAGGCGCTGCGCGCCTCGGGGGCGACGCCGGACCGGATCGTCGCCGCGCTCCAGGACGTGCGCGGCGGGGCGCGCGTGACGTCGCCCGAGGCCGAGAGCCAGTACCGCGCCCTCGAGAAGTACGCGAAGGACCTCACCGCGCTCGCGAAGGCGGGGAAGCTCGATCCGGTGGTGGGGCGCGACGACGAGATCCGCCGCGTCGTCCAGATCCTCTCCCGCCGCACGAAGAACAACCCCGTGCTCGTCGGCGACCCGGGCGTCGGCAAGACCGCCATCGTCGAGGGGCTCGCCCGGCGCATCGTGGACGGCGACGTACCCGAGGGGCTCAAGGGGAAGCGCCTCCTCGCGCTCGACCTCGGCGCGATGGTCGCGGGCGCGAAGTACCGCGGCGAGTTCGAGGAGCGGCTGAAGGGCGTCCTCAAGGAGGTCGTCTCGTCCGAGGGCCAGATCATCCTCTTCATCGACGAGATGCACACCATCATCGGCGCCGGCGCCGCCGAGGGCGCGATGGACGCGGGCAACATGCTGAAGCCCGCCCTCGCGCGCGGCGAGCTGCACGCGATCGGCGCCACCACCGTGAACGAGTACCGCAAGCACGTCGAGAAGGACCCCGCCCTCGAGCGGCGCTTCCAGCCGGTGTTCGTGGGCGAGCCGTCGGTGGCCGACACCATCTCGATCCTGCGCGGCCTCAAGGACCGCTACGAGCTGCACCACAAGGTCCGCATCCAGGACGCGGCGCTCGTCGAGGCGGCGCGGCTCAGCCACCGCTACATCACCGACCGCTTCCTGCCTGACAAGGCCATCGACCTCGTCGACGAGGCGGCGAGCCGGTTGCGCATCGAGATCGACTCGATGCCGACCGAGGTGGACGAGGTGCGCCGCCGCATCGCACAGCTCGAGATCGAGCGGCAGGGGCTGCAGAAGGAGCAGGACGAGGCCTCGCGGCACCGGCTCGGCCAGGCGGAGAAGGAGCTCGCCGCGCTGAACGAGGAGTTCGCGCGCCTCAAGAGCCGCTGGGACGCGGAGAAGGCGGTCATCCAGGACCTCGCGCAGGCGAAGCAGGAGATCGACGGGCTGAAGCAGGAGCAGACGAAGGCGGAGCGCGAGGCGAACTTCCAGAAGGCCGCCGAGATCAAGTTCGGCCGGCTCCCGGAGGTGGAGCGGCGCGTGGCGGAGCTGCAGGAGCGCCTCGCCGGCCTGCAGCGCGACGGCGCGATGCTGAAGGAGGAGGTCACGCCCGAGGAGATCGCCGAGGTGGTCTCCAAGTGGACCGGCATCCCGGTCTCGAAGCTCGTCGAGGGCGAGGTCGAGAAGCTCCTCGGCATGGAGGACCGGCTGCGGGAGCGCGTCGTCGGCCAGGACGAGGCGGTGCAGGCGGTCTCGGCGGCGGTGCGCCGCGCGCGCTCGGGCCTCCAGGATCCCAACCGGCCGATCGGCTCGTTCATCTTCCTCGGGCCCACCGGCGTCGGGAAGACGGAGACCGCCCGCGCGCTCGCCGAGTTCCTGTTCGACGACGAGGCCGCGATGGTCCGCCTCGACATGAGCGAGTACATGGAGAAGCACGCCGTGTCGCGGCTCATCGGCGCGCCCCCCGGCTACGTCGGCTACGAGGAGGGCGGCCAGCTCACCGAGGCGGTCCGCCGCCGGCCGTATGCGGTGATCCTCTTCGACGAGATCGAGAAGGCGCACCACGACGTCTTCAACGTGCTCCTCCAGATCCTCGACGACGGCCGGCTCACCGACGGCCAGGGGCGCACCGTCGACTTCCGGAACGCGGTCGTCATCATGACCTCCAACATCGGCTCGCAGGAGATCCAGCGGCTCGCCGGCCGCCCGGGGGCCGACGTCTCGGCGATCCGGGAGGCGGCGCTCGAGAACCTGCGCGCGGAGTTCCGGCCGGAGTTCCTGAACCGGGTGGACGAGATCGTGGTCTTCCGCCCGCTGTCGCGCGAGCACGTCGGGCGCATCGTGGAGATCCAGCTCGCGCGCCTGCGCAAGCTCCTCGAGGAGCGGCGCATCACGATCGAGCTCTCGCCTGCGGCGCGCGAGGCCATCGCCGACGCGGGCTACGACCCGGTCTACGGGGCGCGCCCCCTGAAGCGCGCCATCCAGCGGATGATCCAGGACCCGCTCGCGACGAAGCTCCTGCGCGGCGAGTTCAAGGCCGGCGACCACGTCGTGGTGGACGAGGGGCCGGACGGGAACATCACGTTCGCGAAGGGCGCCCGCGCCGTCGAGGGCGAGGCGCTCGTGCATTGATAGGTGGTCGAACCGGGGAGGGGCCCCGTGCAACGCACGGGGAGGGGGCAACGCCCCCTCCCGGCGGGGAGCCCGGGCGCACCCGCGAACGCGGGCGCACGGGCTCACGGGCCCCGCCGAGCAGGGGTGGGGCCCCGGCGACGGCGGTGAGCCGCCGACGGGGCGGGGGCGCAGCCCCCGTACGATCACTACGCCTGCGCGTCGAGCCAGACCTCGAGCCCCTGCGCGTTGAGGTCGAGGTCCACCCCGTACACCGCCAGCGCCTCCTCGCGCGCGAGCGGCGCGCCGTGCGCGGCGAGGCCGCGGAGGAGCTGACCGGCGAGCGCCTCGCGCAGGGCGGCGTGACGGCCGGGCCCGGAGGGCGCCGCGCGCGCGAGCCGCACGTGCTCGTCGAGGCCCTCGAGGAGCTGGGCGGCGGCGCGGGGGATCTCCCCCTCGAGCATCCCGAAGTGCGTGAGGTAGATGCGCTCGGGCTTCTCCGCGAGCATGCGCTCCACGGTCCGCCGCAGCGCGGCCGGATCGAGCTGCACCGGCGTCGTGGTCGGGAACACGAAGGGCCCCTTCGCGGAGTCGGCCTCGCGGTAGGAGATGCCGAACGCGTCGCCGGTGAAGAAGCCGCGCGTCGCGGGATCGTGGACGACGAGGTGGTGCTTCGCGTGACCGGGGGCGTCGAGCATGCGGAGCACGCGGCCGCCGAGATCCACCTCGTGGCCGTCCGGCGCCTCGACGACCCGCGCCGCGGGGATGGGCGGGATGTCGCCGTAGAGCTCCCGGAAGCGCGCCTCACCGTAGACCTCGGCGGTGCCCGCGATGAGCTTCGACGGATCGACGAGGTGGCGCGCGCCGCGCGGGTGCGCGACCAGCGTCGCGCGAGGGAGCGCCTCCATGAGCTTCCCCGCGCCGCCCGCGTGGTCGAGGTGCACGTGCGTGACGACCACGTGCGAGACGTCCGCGGGCGCGATGCGGAACGCGGCGAGCGCCTCGAGGATGCGCGGCACGGACGAGGACGCCGCGGTCTCGATCACGGCGGCGGACGCGTCGCCCCGGACGACGTAGCAGGCGGCGAGCTTCGGGCGGACGTAGCCCGAGTCGAGGAGGACGACGCCGGGGGCGATCTCGCGGGCAGGGTCGAGGTGCATCGGGCTCTCCGGAGCTTGCGGGGCCGTGCTTCTGTACCGGCGCGGCGTCCGCACGGCAACTCGGCATGAGGCTGCGGCCGCGCGGCGTGGCGCCCGGGAGGCCGCGGAGCGGCCGGTCGTGCGCCCATCACGCGGCGCCGCGCACCGGCGCAGGGCGAGCGGCGCGCGAGGAGCGGCGTGACTCCGGGTTGCTGCGGAGGCCGGCGCAGCTATGGATCCAGAGGCGGCAGCTCCCTCGCCGCCAGGAGGTCGCTGCGATGGATCGCCACCTCGAACACTACTGGCCGCTTCCGCTCCGCATCCTGCTCGGGATCTCGTTCATGTACCACGGCGCCCCGAAGCTCACCGCCGCGGGGCACGCCGAGTTCCAGGGCATGCTCGCCCAGCTCGGGATCCCGCTGCCCGCGCTCATGGCCTGGGTGGGAGGCATCGTCGAGTTCTTCGGCGGGATCGCGCTCATCGTCGGCGCCGCCACCTGGCTCGTCGCCCTCCTGCTCTCGCTCGAGATGCTCGTCGCGATGATCAGGGTTCACGCGCCGTACGGCTTCGGCTACATCCAGATCACCGGGATGACCGACAAGGGCCCGGTGTTCGGGATGCCGGGCATCGAGGTGAACCTCCTCTTCCTCGCCGGGCTGCTGGCGCTGTTCATCGGCGGGGCCGGGCCGCTCTCGGTGGACGAGCGGCTCATGAAGCGCGAGAGCCGGCTGCAGGTGCCGTGGCTCAGGCACCGTGAGGTCCACGCCTGAGCGCCGCCGATCCCGCAGTGAGCGACGCCGGACGCAGCGCGGCGCCGCGCGCCCCGCGGGCGCGGGACGGCACGGCGCCGCAGGTCGCGACCGGAGCGCGCTACTTCGCCTGGATCCAGCCCTCGGCCGTGAGGAGCTCCGCCGTGAGCACCGCGCCGCCCGCGGCGCCGCGCACCGTGTTGTGCGAGAGCGACACGAACCGGTAGTCGAAGAGCGCGTCGGGACGCAGCCGGCCGATGGCGACGCCCATGCCGCCGCCGATGTCGCGGTCGAGCTTCGTCTGCGGCCGCGAGTCCTCCTCGAAGTAGGTGAGGAACGGCTTCGGCGCCGAGGGGAGCCCCATCTTCTGGGGCTTCGGCTCCCAGCTCCGCCACAGCTCGATGACCTCGGCGCGGTCGGGCTTCCGCTCGAAGGTCACGAACGCCGCCGCCATGTGCCCGTCGGAGGCGGGCACCCGGATGCACTGCGCGGTGATGATCGGGTCCTTCGCCTTCTCGATCCGGCCGCCCTCGAGCCGGCCCCAGATCTTCATGGGCTCCTGCTCGGACTTCTCCTCCTCGCCCTTGATGAAGGGGATGAGGTTGTCGACCATCTCCGGCCAGCTCTCGAAGGTCTTCCCGGCGCCGCTGATCGCCTGGTAGGTGCAGACCGCGACGCGCTTCGGCCCGAACTTCATGAGCGGGTGGAGCGCCGGCACGTAGCTCTGGATCGAGCAGTTCGGCTTCACGGCGATGAAGCCGCGCGCGGCGCCGAGCCGCTTGCGCTGCGCCTCGATCACCGCGGCGTGCTCGGGGTTCACCTCGGGCACCATCATCGGCACGTCGGGCGTGCCGCGGTGCGCGGAGTTGTTGGACACGACCGGCGTCTCGCGGCGCGCGTAGTCCTCCTCGAGCTTCGCCGTCTCCTCCTTGGACATGTCGACGGCGCAGAAGACGAAGTCCACCTCGCGGGCGATCTCGTCGACCGCGGAGGCGTTCTTCACGCTGAGGGCGGCGGTCGCGGCCGGGATCGCGGTCTTGAGCGCCCAGCGCCCCTTCACCGCGTCGGCGTATTTCTGGCCCGCGGAGTTCGCGCTCGCGGCCACGAGCGTCACCTCGTACCAGGGGTGGTTCTCGAGCAGCGCGACGAACCGCTGGCCGACCATGCCGGTCGCGCCGAGCACGCCCACCTTCAGCTTCTTCTGGCTCATGACTCCTCGCTTGGAAAGGAACCGTGGAGCGTAGCACACGGGATGGGCCCGTCGAGGCGGCGGGGCCGGCGAGCGCCGACTCGCGAGTCAACGCGCGCGGCGGGCCGCCGCGCGAGGTCCAATCAGTAGAAGACCTCCTCGAGGAAGAGCCCCTGCGGCGGTGCGGTCCTTCCGGCCCGGGTGCGGTCGCGGCTCGCGACGAGCGCGGGCATGGAGTCCGCGCTCCGCCTGCCCTTCCCGACCTCCACGAGCGTGCCGACGAAGTTCCGCACCATGTGCTTCACGAAGGCCGTCGCCTCGACGACCAGCTCCACCCGCCCTCCCGCCTCGCCGAGCACGTCGAGCCGGTGCACGTCGCGGACGGCGTGCTCGCAGGCGCAGTCGGCCGCCTGGAAGGCAGCGAAGTCCTGGCGACCGAGCAGGTGGCGCGACGCCGCGCGCATCGCGCCGACGTCGAGCGCGCCGAAGAGCTGCCACGCCTGGAGGCGCGACAGCGGCGCGCGCGTCTCGAGGTTCAGGACGACGTAGCGGTAGCGCTTGCCACGCGCGCTCCGGCGCGCATCGAAGCCGTCCGGCTCGACGCTCGCCGTGCGGACGGCGACGTCGTCGGGGAGGAGCGCGTTCATCCCCTTCACGTAGGCGGAGAGCGGCAGCGGCCGCGCCTCCGGGAAGGAGACGACCTGGCCGCGGGCGTGCACCCCCGCGTCGGTGCGCCCCGCCGCGGTCACGCGCCGCGGCTCCTTGTGGAGCGTCGCGAGGGCCCGCTCGACCTCGGCCTGGATCGACGGGCCGTTGGGCTGGACCTGCCAGCCGACGTAGCGGGTCCCGTCGTACTCGAGGACGAGCTTCACGACCGGCACGTGCGCAACCTACCACGGCCATGCCGCTCCTCCGCCTGCTCTGCGCGATGCTCCTCCTCGCCCTCTCCGCCGCCGGCTGCCGGAACGGCGGCTCGACCGGCGAGCCGTCGGGGGGCGGCACGGACGGCGGCGGGGGGACCGGCGGAGGTGGAGGCGGCGGAGGCGGCGGAGGTGGGGGCACCCCGACGACGCCGGGCTGGGCGGTCGTCGCGCGAGAGGACTTCGAGGGCGGCGACCTGCCCGCGGGCACCTTCGCTCCCGACCCGGTGCCCGACGACGGCCCGTTCGCCGACGGCGGCGCCTTCTTCGTGGCGCGCGGCGTGACCCCGCCCGCCGCGTTCCGCGCCACGGAGCCATTCGGCGCGAGCGGCTGGCTCACGCTCGAGTCGTACTCGCGCCGCGCCGACGCGGCGCTCGCCGACCGCGCCGCGGTGGTGGCCGATCCCGCCGGCGGAACGAACCACGTCCTGCGCCTCCGCTCGCCCGAGCACACGGACGGGACGGTCGTGCGCCCGACGCAGCCGCTCCCGGCGCGCTACCGCATCTCGCTGCGCGTCGGCTACGCCGCGTTCGGCGACGGGAAGCCCGGCCTGAACGGCTACGACAGAGGCGACGAGACCGCCGGCCCCTGGTGGCCGGGGGAGAGCGCGACGAGCCAGAACGGCTTCTACTGGCTCACCATCCTCGACGCGCTCCCGCGGCCGCACGACAACACCTGGATCCACCACCACCGCAAGGTGGTCGTGGACTCGGACAACCATTACCCACCGTGGATGGAGGTGTGGACCGGGAGCGGCTTCGTCGCGTCGGGCGAGCACCCGATCATGATGATCGCGCTCGACGGCTCGCGCCCGGGCGACGCGAAGACGGGCAACGCGTTCCTCTCCTTCTCGAACGGCGCGTGGCAGCCCTCCGGCGCGATACGCGCCGTGGACGCGTACCTGCCGGACACCTGGTACCGCGTGACGATCGAGCGCGACGGCCCGCGCTACACGCTCGAGATCTCGGGCCGCTTCCGTTACGGCGGCGACCAGACCTACCGCGCGAGCGTGGACGCCGCACAGACGTGCCTCTGGCACTACCCCGTGGACGCCGCCGAGGCCGCCGGCGCCGCGGGCTGCGTGGACACGGGCTCCTTCGTGGGACCGGAGTTTCCGCGCTGGCCGGCGGGCGGCACCTGGCCGGACTGGTTCATGTTCGGCGACCCGCACGTGAACTACTACGAGGGTCAGGTCTTCTATGACGACGTGGTGCTCGAGGAGTGGCGGGAGTGAGGGCGGCACCGTAGGCTCGCGCGCGTGAGCTCGCCCGCGGTGGTTCCTCCCTCCGAGTTCTCCGACGTCCCCGCACCCGAGGGCGGCCGCGCGGCGCGCCTCCTCCCCGCCGCCCTCGCGGCCGCGACCTTCGCGCTGCACGTGGCCGCCGGCGGCCGCTACGGCATCTTCCGCGACGAGCTCTACTTCATCGTCTGCGGCGAGCGGCTCGGGTGGGGGTACGTCGATCAGCCGCCCGGGATCGCGCTCGTCGCCCGGGTCGCGCACGCGCTCTTCGGCACCTGGGTCCCCGGCCTGCGGCTCCCCGCGTGGCTCGCCTCGGCCGCCACGGTCTTCCTCGCCGCGCGGCTCGCGCGACGCCTCGGCGGCGGCGCGTTCGCGGCGGCGCTCGCCGGCGTGGCCCTGGCGGCCTCGCCGCTCCTCGCCGGGCTCGGCCACTACCTCACGATGAACGCGTTCGAGCCGCTCGCGATGATCGCGCTCGCCTGCGTGCTCGTCCGGCTCGTGCTGGGCGACTCCCCTCGGTGGTGGCTCCTCGCCGGCGCCGTCGCCGCCGCGGGCGCGCTCCTCAAGTACACGTCCGCGCTGCTCGCGCTCGGGCTCCTCGCCGGCCTCCTCGCCACGCCGGCGCGACGCGCGCTCGCGACGCGATGGGCGCTCGCCGGCGCAGCGCTCGGCGCGGTCCTCGTCCTGCCGAACGTCCTGTGGCAGGCGGCGCACGGCCTGCCGTTCCTGGAGCTCGTCCGGAACGGACAGCTCGAGAAGAACGCGCCCTTCTCGCTCGGCGGCTTCGCGCGCTCGCTCCTCCTCGAGCCCGGCCCGCTCGCCGCGCCCGTGTGGCTCGGCGGCCTCGCCTGGCTCCTCCTCGCCGAGCGGGCGCGGCCGTTCCGCTTCCTCGCCATCGGGGGAGCCCTGTACCTCGCCACCCTCGTCGCCACGCGCGGGAAGGCCTACTACGCCGCGCCCGCCTTGCCGATGCTGCTCGCCGCGGGCGGCGTCGGGATCGAGCGGGCGCTCCGGCGCGGAGCGGCGCGCCTCGCGGCGCTCTGTGCGATCGCGGTCACGGGCGCGATCGGGCTCCCCCTCGCGATCCCGCTCCTGCCCGTCGAGGCCTTCGTCCGCTACCAGGCCGCGCTCGGGCTGAAGCCGGCGCCGCTCGAGCGGCACGCGTACGGCGCGCTGCCGCAAATCTTCGCGGACCAGCACGGATGGGAGGCGCTCGCCGCCGCCGTCGCGGACGTGACGCGCGGCCTCCCGCCCGAGGCGCGCGCCCGCGCCGCCGTGTTCGCGCAGAACTACGGCGAGGCGGCGGCGCTCGAGGTGCACGCGCCGGGGCTCGGGGCGCCGGTCGTCTCCGGTCACAACCAGTACTTCCTGTGGGGCCCGCCGGCGACGGGTGGCGATCCGCTCATCGTCGTCTCGGATGCGCACGAGGACTGCGGCGCCGGTCTGTACCGCGAGCGCACGCTCGCCGCGAGGCTGCCCTCGAGCCCGTGGACGATGCCCTACGAGGACGCGCGCTGGATCTGGATCTGCCGCGGCGCGACGCGCCCGCTCGCCGAGGTCTGGCCGGCGGTGCGGCACTACGAATGAGGGTCGGGCATTCGTTGACCCCGCGGCGCCGCCCGCGTTATATGCCGTTCAACTTTCGTTGAAAGCGCCGGTCCCCGGAGGCTCCCCGTGGCAGCGAGTGAGCAGGCCATCCTGTCCCAGCTCGACGCGAGCGCAGAGCGCGGCGTCCGCCCCGAGCGTGCGCAGGCCGCCCTCGCAGACGTCCCCGCGCTGCCGGAGAGCCTCGTCGCGCTCGAGGAGCAGCTCACCCGCGCGACCGAGGACGCCGAGGAGAAGCTCCGCGCCGCGGCGCGCCACCTGGTCTCGGCGGGCGGCAAGCGCATCCGTCCCATGGTGACGCTCCTCGCCTGCGGCGCCTGCGGCGGCGAGATGCGCGCCGCGGTGCCGTACGCGGTCGCCGCCGAGCTGACCCACTCGGCGACGCTCCTCCACGACGACGTGATCGACGACGGCCCGCTGCGGCGCGGCCAGCCCGCCTCGCGCGTCATCTGGGGCAACGCCGTCTCGGTCCTCTCCGGCGACTGGCTCCTCACCCGCGCGCTCGAGATCGTCTCGGCGGAGCCCGCCCGCTCGGCGGCGCTCCCGACGCTGCTCGCCACGATGCGCAGGCTCGTCGAGGGCGAGGTGCTCCAGCTCTCGCTCCGCAGCTCCTTCGCCGCGACCGAGAAGGACTACCTCGACGTCGTGATCGGCAAGACCGCCTCGCTCTTCGGCTGGGCCGCCGCGGCGGGCGCGTGGGCGGCCGGCGAGGTCGGGCACGTGCCGGAGGCGCTCGTCCGGTTCGGCGAGGGCATCGGCATCGCCTTCCAGCTCGTGGACGATGCGCTCGACTACGCCGCCGACCCGAAGCTCCTCGGCAAGCGCCTCGGAACGGACCTCATCGAGGGCAAGGCGACGCTCCCCCTCATCCGGGCCTGCGAGGCCGAGCCCCGGCTGCGCGAGCGGCTCGCCGCGCTCGTGGACGGCCAGGACGACGGCGACGCCGTCGCCGCCGACGTGGTCGAGGTGGTGAAGCGCGTCGGCGGCGTCGAGGACGCGCGCGCGCTCGCCCGCGAGCACACCCGCAGCGCGCTCGCCGCGCTCGAGGAGGTGCCCGACGGCGTGCACCGCCGGGCGCTGCGCGAGGCGGCGGGATCGCTCACCGAGCGCGCGTTCTAAACGACAGTTCGTGATTCGCGATCACCTTCGGTGACGCGAATCACGCTGTCGTTTAGCCATGTTCGACCGGGGGACTGCGTCCCCCGCCCCGCCGAGCGAAGCTCGTCGGGGGCCCACCCCCGCTCGCCGGGTCCCGTGCGCCGCCGCGAGCGGCTACGCCGCTTCCGCGGCGTCGCCCCGGCGGGCTCGCTACGCTCGCCTGTTCGCGAATCATGATCGGCCGTTTAGGCCGCAGCGTTCCGGGCCCCGCGCCCGGAGTGCGATCCTCGACGCACCGTCACCGAGCGTGCTAGGGCTTCGGGGCATGCGCCTCCCCCTCGTGGCCCTCGCCTGCGCCGCGCTCTCCTGCGCCACGAGCGTGAAGCGCCCGCCGGTCGAGCCGTTCCGGTACCAGGGTCATTTCGCGACCTATCCGACCGGGCTGCGGCTCGTTGCGTTCAGGACCTCGCACGCGAAGCGCGCGACGGTGATCGCGTCGTACGACGTCGGAGACGCGGACGATCCCCGCGGGAAGGAAGGCCTCGCGCGGCTCGCCGCGCGGCTCACCGCGGTCGCCGCTCCGGCGAGCGGCGGGCTCCGGCTGCGGGAGCGGCTGTTCGCGGCGGGCGTCATCGACTCCGCGAAGGTCGGCGCCGACTCGACGGACTTCCAGTCGATCGTGCGGCTCGCCCGGCTCGACGAGGCGCTCGCGATCGAGGCGGACCGGCTTCGCGAGCCGCTCGCGGGGATCACGAAGGAGGAGGTCGCGCGCGAGGGCGAGGCGCTCGCGCGCGAGCTCGCGGCGGACCAAGGCGCGACCGAGGGCGCCTCGGTCTTCGCGCTCGCGTGGCGCGGCACGCGCTACGACCGCGCCCCGCCCACGCCCGAGTCCGTGCGCGCGCTGACGCTCGAGGACGTCCGCTCCTGGGCGAGCCAGCATCTCGTCCCCGATCGCCTCGTCCTCGTCGTGAGCGTCCCCGAGGCACCCAGCGAGGCCGTCCGGCGGGTCCTCGCCGCCTTCGGCGCGCTCGCGACGACCGGCGCACCCGACGAGCCACGCGTCTCCCCTGCCGAGCGACCGTCCGTCGCCGGCCGGGAGCCGGTCCTCTGGACCGACATGCAGACTCGCTCGATCCCTGGCACGAAGCCCCACCTCTGGCTCGCGTGGCCGCTCCCGGGGATGAAGGACGGCACGAGCGCGAGCGCCTTCGCCGCGACCGTCGTCCTCCAGCAGCGCCTCTGGCGCGCCCGTGAGGGCGATCTGGCCGCGCGGGTCACCGGGGTGACGCTCACGCTCGAGCGCGGCCACCAGGGCTCCGCGCTCCTCGCGCGGATCGAGCTGCGCAGCGCGGAGGACGCGGCGCCCGTGCGAAACGCGCTCCTGCACTCCGCGTACGACGCGCGAGCGCTCGACGACTACGCCCAGCACGTCGCCGTCCGCGCGCTCGCGCGGCGGATCGACGTCGGGCTGTGGGACATGGAGGAGGGCCCGGGGCCGGAGGCGGCGTGGAGGCTGCGCGCGACCGGCGAGCCGGACCCGCTCGCCGCCTTCGCCCGGGAGGCACGGACCCAGCTCGGTCGATCGTTCGAGGAGTATTACCGCAAGTGGATCACGGTCGAGCGCGCGGTCTCCGTGGCGGTGCTTCCCGGCGCCGGCGGTCCGCCCACGGAGGCGCCGCTCGACGAGCCGGGCGCGTGGATCCCGATGGTCCGTACCCGGGGGGCCGCGGCGCCCGGCGCGACCGAGGTCCGGGAGCTCCTGGACCCGCCTCGCCTCGGCGAGGCCTTCCAGACGCGGCTCTCGAACGGGCTCCGCGTGGTGGTCCTGCCCCACGGCGAGCGCCCGATCGTGGAGGCCCGGCTCCTCGTGGACTCGGATCCCGTGGGTGGTGCGGGAGGGTCCCTCGTGCCGTCGATCGCCCTCGCGGCCTCGGAGAAGGCGTGGACGCTCGCGGGAGGGCACACCTGCCGTGCGAGCCCGTTCCTCCCCAGGCGGGAGAAGATCTCCTTCCGCGAGCGCGGCTCGGCGAACGCGCTCCCGGAGATGCTCGGGCGGCTCGCCTGCTGGACGCGGCGAAGCCTCGACGGAGACCGCGTGGACGCCGTTCGCGAGGGCATGACGTCATCACTGGCGAGGGGAGAGGCGACGAGCGCGTCGATGCGCGCCGGGCTCGCGATCTCGTCCGCCCTCTACTCGCCGGAGGACGATCCCCTCGCGAGCGCGCCGCTCGCCGGGCTGAAGGCCGAGCCCGCCCGGCGCTGGCTCCTCGAGCAGCTCCGCCCCGAGCGTTCGCTCCTCGTCATCGCCGGCAAGATCATGCCCACGAAGGAGCTGCTCGCGGACGTCGAGGCCCGCTTCGGCGGGTGGAAGCGGCGCACCTCGGCGCCGGGAGAGCACGCTTCGCCGCCCCTGCCGGCGCGGCGGCACGTGCTCCTCGTGGACGTGCCCGGCGCCGAGCTGGCCACGGTCGCGGTCGCCTACCGCCTCCCGCTGCGCAAGGGCTCGGACGAGGCGGCCCTCCTGGCGGTGCAGCACGACGTCGGGACGCGCCTCGTCGCGCTCGCGGGCCCGGCCGGCCGGATCCTCATCCATCACGGCGGACTGCCACACGCGCCGACGCTGTCGACCTGGGCGACGCTCGACGCGAGGCAGGTCCCCGGCGCGATCCAGGCGGCGCTCGACGCGGTGAGGAACCTCGCCGCGCGTCCGCTCGCCTCGGTGGACGCGAACCTCGCGCGCTGGCTCGTCGCGCGCTGGCAGGCGTTCCGGTTCGACACGACGAGCCAGCGTATCGGCGCCGTGGAGGAGCTCTTCTTCTCCGATCTGCCGCTCGACGCGTGGGAGGGCCTCCCGGCCTCGATCGCCTCGCTCACGCCGGAGCGCATCCAGGCCGCCGCCCAGGCCGTGAACGTGGGACGCGAACAGATCGTCGTGCAGGGCGACGCCGCGACGCTCGCCCCGGCGCTCAGGGACGCAGGGTTGTCACCAGAGGTGCTCCCCGCGCCGCAGCCGGCGCGGTAGGCTACCCGCCAGCCAGGAGATCCCATGCGCCAGGTCGTCCGTACGCTGCTCTACGTCTCGCTCGCCGTCGCGCCCTTCCTCGAGGCCTGCCGCTGCCCGACGGTCGACTCCGGCCACCGCGGGATCGTCTTCAAGACGCTCGGGGGCGGCACGAGCCGGGAGGTGCTCGACGAGGGCATGCACGTGATGCCGCTGTGGAACAGCGTCATCCCCTACGACACGCGCGTGCACGAGATGAAGGAGCAGCTCTCGGTGCTCTCCTCGAACGGCCTGCCGCTGCGCGTGGACGCGAGCGTCCGCTTCCGCCCGATGCTGCAGGAGCTGTACGAGCTCCAGACCCAGATCGGCCCGGACTACGACTCGAAGCTCATCGCGCCCATCGTCCGCTCCGAGGCGCGCAAGGTCTTCGGCCGCTACCAGCCGGAGGAGATCTACTCCACGAAGCGCGAGGAGATCGAGCAGCAGATCTACGCCGAGGTGACGAAGGCGCTCCAGGGGAAGCACGTCGTGGTCGAGGCGGTGCTCGTCCGCGACGTCGAGCTGCCCGACGCGATCAAGACCGCCATCTCCGACAAGCTCGCCGAGGAGCAGCGCGCGCAGAAGATGAAGTTCACGCTCGATCGCGAGCGCCAGGAGGCGCAGCGCAAGCAGATCGAGGCGGAGGGCATCCTCAAGTACCAGAACATCGTGCGCCAGGGCCTCACGCCGGAGTACCTGCAGTTCAAGGGGATCGAGGCCACCGAGCGGCTCGCGGCGAGCCCGAACGCCAAGGTCGTGATCGTGGGCAGCCCGAAGAGCGGCCTGCCCCTCATCTTCCAGGGCGACAAGTAGCGGCGCGGGGCGCTACCCCCCCACGCGTCGTTCCGGCCGCGGGCGAGCTCCGCTCGCGAGCGGCCGCGTGCGCCGCGCGCGCACACCCACCTCACCCACGGTCACGGACACCACCCGGCGTGGAGTTCTCGCCCGGTGATGGGCCCTCCGTGAGAGACTGCGCGTCCGTGCTCGCCCGCGCCTCTGCGCGGTGGAGGGGAACGATGAGAAGGATCGGGATCGCCGCCGGCGCCGCCCTGCTGTTGCAGGCCTGCGCGACGGTGTCGGAGAAGCCCGCGCCGGCCGAGTCGCCGGTGCCGAAGGCGGCGCAGCTGTCCGCGCAGGAGGCGCGCCGGGCGCCCGCTGCCAAGCGCTACAAGATGAAGCTCGCGATCGCGCGCTTCTCGAACGAGACGAACTACGGGCGGTCGCTGCTGAACGACGCCGATCTCGACCGGATCGGCAAGCAGGCCTCCGACATGCTCGCCTCCCGGCTCATCATGTCCGGGAACTTCGTCGTCCTGGAGCGCCCGGATCTCCAGAAGCTCGAGCGCGAGCAGCAGCTCTCCGGCGGAAAGCTCGTCGGGGCCGACACGGTGATCACCGGCTCGGTCACCGAGTTCGGCCGCTCGGTCGGCGGGAAGAGCGGGTTCTTGAGCAGCACCAAGGTCCAGCTCGCGCACGCCAAGGTCGACGTCCGCCTCGTGGACGTGAAGACCGGCCACGCCTACTTCTCCGCGATCGGGGCCGGCGAGGCGAGCACCGAGTCGGGCGAGATCGCCGGGTTCGGCAGCCACTCCGAGTACGACGCCACGCTCAACGACCGCGCCATCGCCGCGGCCATCTCCGACGTCATCGATCGCCTGGCGGCCACGCTCGCCGATCGCCCCTGGCGCACGGACATCCTCGAGGTGCAGGGCGCGCAGCTGTTCATCACCGGCGGCAAGCACCAGGGCCTCCGCGAGGGCGACACCCTCGCGGTCATGGAGGCGGGCGCGACGGTGAAGAGCAAGCAGACCGGCTTCGAGGTGACGCTCCCGCCGAAGCAGGTCGCCACGCTGCGGGTGGTGAGCCTGTTCGGCGACAGCGAGACGAACGAGGGCGCCGCCTGCGAGGTGCTCAGCGGCCGGGTCGAGCCCGCCGCGCTCGCGAAGCTGTTCGTGACGGAGCCGAAGTCGTGAGGTGCGCCATGACGGGGAAGATCCTCATGCTGGCGATGCTCGCGCTCGCCTGCGCGATGCCGCAGACGGTGGTTCGCACGCCCGACACGCGCCCCAGCCTCGCCGTGGCAGGCGCGCCCGCGGGCGCCGTCCTGTTCGTCGACGGCGAGCCGGCGGGCGCGGCGAGCGCGTACGACGGCCACCCGAACGTGCTGCTCGTCGAGCCGGGCTCGCACGAGGTGGACGTGCGCGACGGCGCCGGGAACGTGCTGCACCGCCAGAAGGTGTTCGTGGAGAGCGAGCTCAAGACCATCCAGGTGCACTGACGATGAACCGGACGACCCTGCTCCTCTCCTCCGTCGCGCTCCTCGCCGTCCTCCAGGGCTGCGCCCGGCACCAGACGATGTACGCCTGGGGCGACTACGACGAGGCGCTGTACGTGCACTACAAGAACCCCCAGGAGCGCGAGCGCTTCGTGGCGAGCCTCGACGCCGTGATCCGCGACGCCACCCAGCGCGGCGAGAAGGTGCCCCCCGGCTGCCTCGCCGAGTACGGCTGGGCGCTCATGGAGGAGGGGCGCCACGACGACGCCATCGCCTACTTCCAGCGAGAGCGCGACCAGTGGCCCGAGTCGCGGGTCCTCATGGACAAGATGATCCGCAACGCGCAGCAGAAGCGCGCCACGAACCCGTCCACGCCGGCGAAGGGTCCCGCGGGCGCGCTGAAGAGGAGCTGACATGTCCCGGCACGCCCGCGTCGCCGTCGCAGCCGCGATCCTCGCGCTCCTCTCCGCCTGCGCCACCGCTCCGCGCAAGGACTACTCGAAGTTCGTCGCGGCGCAGCCGCGCGCGATCCTCATCGTCCCGGTGGTCAACAAGAGCGTGAACGTGGACGCCGCGGACTACTTCCTCTCCACGCTGCCCATCCCGGTGGCGGAGCGGGGCTACTACGTCTTCCCGGTGAACCTCGTGAAGCGCCTCCTCGAGGACGACGGGCTCGCCGACGCCGCGCTCGTGCACGGCGCCGATCCCGGACGGCTCTGCGCGCTCTTCGGCGCCGACGCGGTGCTGTACGTCTCCATCGAGAAGTGGGAGGCGAAGTACCTCGTCGTCACGACGCAGGTGAACGTCGAGTTCGAGTACGTCCTCAAGGACGGCAAGACCGGCGAGACGCTCTGGACGGACCACGAGGCGATGGCCTATCAGCCGGACTCGAACGGCGGCGGGATCATCGGCGCGATGGTGGCCGCCGCGGTGACGAAGGCCTCACCGAACTACATGCCGCTCGCGCGCCAGGCGAACTGGAAGGCGCTGTCCTTCCCCGGCCCCGGCTTCCCCGCCGGGCCCTACCGGCCCGAGTACGGCAAGGACCTCGTCGCCGACACGCGGCTCTGATCGCGGGAGGGCGCACCGGCGGGCAGGCGGGCGCCCAGGGTGCGTGCGATCCTGCGTGAACCGACGGTCAAGGCAGCGCAGCGGCGTCGCGCACGAGGTCCGCGTAGCGGTTCACCGGATCGGCGGGGTCGGTGCCGTCCCGCCAGCGGAACGTGTACGGGTCCCACCCGTCCGGCCGCGCGTCGTAGGCGAACAGCCAGGGCGCGACGCCCGCGCCGCCCGCCCGGCGGATGCAGCGGAACCAGCCGCGGTAGATCGCGCGGCGATCTTCGAGCGGCAGCCCGTCGTTGCGGAGCCCCAGCTCGCCGACCAGGAGCGGCTTCCCGAGCCGGCGCGCGGTCGCGATCCGCTCGGAGAGGAACCCCGCGCCGAAGAACGCCGCGAAGTCCGCCGGGACGCCCCACGCCTCCGGGTAGAGGTGCACGCTCGCGTAGTCGACGTACGGCGACGCGGTGAGGAGCGCGAACTCCTCGCCGTCGAGCCCCTCCTCGCCTGAGCCCACGAGGTGGCCGGGCGCGCGCGCCTTCACGAGCGCGGCGACCTCGTCCACCCAGGCGCGGAGGGCCTCCCGCGAGACGCCCTCCGCGCGGGGCTCGTTCACGAGCTCCCAGGCGAGCACGGCGGGGTGGTCGCCCCAGCGGATGCCGTCGACCGTGCTCACCCGGTCGAGGAGCGCCGCCACGTGCGCGCGGAAGTGCTCGACCACCGCGCGCTCCGTGAAGAAGCGCGGATCGCCCTCGCGCGGCGCGGGGAGCCCCGCCCACGCGACGTACTGGCGCTGGCCGCCGTAGTCGTCCCAGCGGTTCGCGAGCGGCAGGACGAGCCGGAGCCCGTGGGCGCGCGCGCGGGCGAGGACGAGGTCGAGGCCGCGCAGGGCGAGCTCGTCGTAGACGAGCGGCGCCGTCTGCATCGCCGCGTCGCCCGCGCCGTCGTTGAACGCGTTCGTGCGCACCGCGCGCACCCCGAGCGCGGCCGCCTTCGCGAGCGTCTCCTCGACGGCCGCGGCCTCCACCTCCCCGCGGCGGAGCGCGCGCGTCGCCTCCTCCTGGAGGTAGTACGCGTTCAGCGCGACGAGGTGGCCGTCCACGCCGGGCAGGGCGGACGGCGGCCCCTCCTCGCACGCGGCGGCCTCCTCCTCCAGATCCGGCCCGGCGTCACAGGCGGTCACGCCGAGCAAGATGAGGGCGAGGAGCGCCGCGCGCATGGGCGCCGGCCCACTCAGGCATTGCGCCACGCGCGCTCGGCGCGAAGCACGAGCGCGCCGAGCGGCACGTCGAACGGCCAGGAGTCCGCGATCATCCGGCCGAGGCCCTCCTCGCGATCGCGCTTCGGCGGGAGGGCGCCCGCCTCGAGGGAGGTCAGGTAGGACCGGAGCGTGTCCCGGCAGGCGCCGAGCTGGGTCGGGCAGAGCTGGTACTTCGGGGCCGCGAGCTCCGCCTCGATCTCGGCGAGCGCGCTGGCGACGAGGGTGCGGGCCTGGTTCCGGCGGTCCATCGGGCCCGCGTTGTATCCGACCTTCGCGCCGGGGGAAACCGTCGCGCCGCGGGGCCCGCCGCGCGCGGGGCCTTTCCGTTCAACGAACATTGAAACCCGGCGGCGCCACTGGTACAGATCGCCGCGCCATGGCCTACCGCTCCTTGCGGGAGTTCCTCGATCGGCTCGAGTCGGCGGGCGAGCTCGTCCGCGTGAAGGAGCCGGTCGACCCCGTGCTCGAGATGGCCGCGCTGGCGGACCGCGCGGCGAAGCAGGGTGGACCGGCGCTCCTCTTCGAGAACTTGAAGGGGCGGGCGCCCGGCGGGTTCCCGGTCGCGATGAACCTGTTCGGGACGCGCCGCCGCACGAGCTGGGCGCTCTCCTCCGAGGACTTCGAGGAGCACGCCCGGGAGCTGCGCGCGCTCTTGCACCTCGCCCCGCCGCAGTCGCTCTGGGACAAGCTCAAGATGCTCCCGAAGCTCGGGAAGCTCGCGACGATGACGCCGAAGCACGTCTCGTCCGCGGCGAGCCAGGAGGTCGTCGTCCGCGAGCCCGATCTCGGGAGCCTGCCGGTGCTCACCACCTGGCCGCACGACGGGGGGCCGTTCATCACGCTCCCGCAGGTCATCACGCGCGACCCGGAGACCGGCATCCGCAACGTCGGGATGTACCGGCTGCAGGTGCTCGGGCCGAGGCGGCTCGCCATGCACTGGCAGCTCCACAAGACCGCGACCGCGCACTACCGCGCCTACCAGAAGCGCGGCGAGCGGATGCCCGTCGCCATCGCGCTCGGCGGCGATCCCGCCCTCACCTACTGCGCGTCCGCGCCGCTGCCCCCGAACGTCGACGAGTACCTGTTCGCCGGGTTCCTGCGCGGCGAGGCGGTGCGCATGGCGAAGGGCGTCGCGGTGGACCTCGACGTGCCGGCCGACGCGGACCTCGTCATCGAGGGCTTCGTGGACACCGCCGCGCCGCTCGTGCGCGAGGGACCCTTCGGCGATCACACCGGCTTCTACTCGCTCGCCGACGACTACCCCGCGCTCGACGTCGTCGCGGTGACGCACCGGCGCGACGCCGTCTACCCGGCCACCGTGGTGGGCCCGCCGCCGGTCGAGGACCAGTGGCTCGGCAAGGCGACGGAACGGATGTTCCTGCCCATGCTGCAGATGATCTTCCCGGAGATCGTCGACATGGCGATGCCGGTGGAGGGCGTGTTCCACAACCTCTGCCTCGTCTCCATCAAGAAGGACCACCCCGGCCAGGCGAAGAAGGTCATCCACGGCCTGTGGGGCTCCGGCCAGATGGCGCAGACGAAGACGCTCGTGGTGTTCGACGAGGACGTGGACGTGCAGGACGTCTCCCAGGCCGCGTGGCGCGCCTTCGCGAACGTGGACGTGAAGCGCGACCTCGTCATCGCCGACGGGCCGGTGGACGTGCTCGACCACGCCGCCGCGCACTTCGCCTTCGGCGGCAAGATCGGCGTGGACGCGACGCGCAAGTGGGCCGAGGAGGGCGGGCGCGAGTGGCCGGAGGTCTGCGTCCACCCGCCCGAGGTGGTCGCGCGCATGGACGCGCTCTACGAGCGCCTCGTCCCGGGCGCACCGAAGCCGCGCCGCCCCCGCATCGCGGCGCCGCCCGCGGCCTCGTGGACTCCCCGGCGCGGAGGGATCCTCCAGTGACCGTCCCGCTCCCCGGCGAGGCGCAGCGCGGCTCCGCGGTGCGGGCGATGTTCGACCGCATCGCCCCCCGCTACGACCTGCTCAACCGCGTCATGACGCTGAAGGTCGATCAGGCCTGGCGGCGGCGGCTCCTCGCGGACCTCGCGCCGCGGGACGGCGAGGCGCTGCTCGACCTGTGCGCCGGCACCATGGACGTCGCCGCGCTCGCCCGCGGGCGCGCGCCGGGGCTGCGCATCGTCGGCGCCGACTTCTCGTTCCAGATGCTGGCGCGCGGCGTCGAGAAGACCGGGCTGCCGGCCTCCCAGGCGGACGCGATGGCGCTGCCGTTCCGCGGGGCGCGCTTCGACCTCGCCACCGTGACCTTCGGGATGCGGAACCTGGAGCGCTACGAGACGGGGCTCGCCGAGCTCGCGCGCGTGCTGAAGCCCGGCGGCCGCCTCGGCGTGCTCGAGTTCTTCCGGCCGGAGTCCAAAGGCTCGCGGTTCGTGCACGGCGCGTACAACCGGCTCGCGCTGCCCATCCTGGGCCGGATCCTCTCGCCCGATCCGGAGGCGTACCGCTACCTCGTCGCCTCCATGGAGCGCTTCGCCTCGCGCCCGGAGTTCGAGGAGGCGGCCCGGCGGGCGGGGTTCCGGGAGGTGCGCGGCGAGACGCTCTTCCCGGGCGTGTGCGGCCTCGTGACGGCGGTGCGCGCGTGAAGCTCGTCGTCGCCGTCTCCGGCGCGTCCGGCGCGCCCTACGCGAAGCGGCTACTCGACTTCGTCGCCGCGAACGGCGAGAAGCACGGCGTCTCGCTGGACCTCGTCTTCACGCAGACCGGCAAGCAGGTCTGGAAGCAGGAGATCGGCTCCGAGCCGCGCTACCCGTTCCGGGTCTGGAAGAACCAGGACTTCACCGCGCCGTTCGCCTCCGGCTCGGCGCAGTACGACGGCATGGTCGTCGTCCCGTGCTCGTCGGGGGCCCTCGCGCGGATCGCGCACGGCATCTCGGTCGACCTCGTCGGCCGCGCCGGTGACGTGATGCTGAAGGAGGGGAAGAAGCTCGTGCTCGTGCTGCGCGAGACGCCCCTCTCGCTCGTCCACGCCCGGGCCATCACCCAGGTCATCGAGGCGGGCGCCGTCGTGCTGCCCGCCTCGCCGTCGTTCTACTCCGGGCCGAAGACCATCGAGGCGCTCGTCGACACGGTCGTGTCGCGCGTGCTCGACCGGCTCGGCCTGCCGAACGAGCTCATGAAGCGCTGGGAGGGGCTCGTGCCCCGCGCCCCCGAGCCGGTGGAGGAACCCTAGATGATCTCGACCCTCGCGCACCGCGCCCTCGAGCGCGACGGCCTCGGCCCCATCCGCGACAAGGTCCTCGCCGGCGAGCGGCTCTCCGACGCCGACGCGCTGCGCCTCCTCGAGGCGACCGACCTCGCCGCGGTGGGCGCGCTCGCGAACCACGTCCGCGAGGCGCGCCACGGCGACCTCACCTTCTACAACCGCAACGTCCACCTGAACCCGACCAACGTCTGCGTCGCGACCTGCAAGTTCTGCTCGTTCGCGCGCAAGGACGATCAGGTGGCGTCCGAGGGCTACACGATGAGCCTCGACGACGCGGTCGCGAAGGTGCTCGCGCGCCGCGGCCTCGGGATCACCGAGGTCCACATCGTCTCCGGCCTCCACCCCGAGCTCCCCTGGGACTACTACCCGGAGCTCCTGCGCCGGATCCGCGCCGCCTGGCCCGAGCTCGCCATCAAGGCGTTCACCGCCATCGAGATCCACTTCTTCGCGGAGAAGTTCGGGAAGAGCTACGAGCAGGTGCTCCGCGAGCTGCACGCGGCGGGCATGGACACGATGCCCGGCGGCGGCGCCGAGATCTTCGCGAAGCGCGTGCGCCGCAAGATCTGCGACGACAAGGCGACCGCCGAGCAGTGGCTCGAGATCCACCGCACCGCGCACCGGCTCGGCCTCAAGACGAACGCGACCATGCTCTACGGCCACATCGAGCGGCTCGACGAGCGCGTCGATCACATGCGGCTCCTGCGCGAGCTGCAGGACGAGACGGGCGGGTTCCAGGTCTTCATCCCGCTCGCGTTCCACCCCGAGCACAACATGATCGGCAAGGCGTTCCCCAAGCCGACCGGCTACGACGCGCTGCGCACGCTGGCGGTGGCGCGTCTCTACCTCGACAACTTCGACCACGTGAAGGCGTACTGGGTGTCGCTCGGCGAGCGGCTCGCCCAGACGTCGCTCGCGTTCGGCGTGGACGACGTGGACGGCACCGTGCTCGAGGAGCGCATCTACCACATGGCCGGCTCGACCGTGCCGCAGGCGCTCTCGGAGCGGACGCTGCACGACCTCATCCGCGCCGCGGGTCGCGTGCCGGCGGAGCGCGACAGCCTCTACCGCGTGCTGAAGGTGCATGATGGCGCAGGGGCGGCCGCGACCCCCGCCCCCGTGGACCCCCCGCTCGCCGCCGCCGCCCGCCGAGTCTAGGACCCGCCATGCCGAAGCTCCGCGCCGCCGCCGTCTCCTTCCTGAACGCCCACCCGCTCACCGTCGGGCTCGAGGGCTCCGAGCGGATCGAGCTCGTCCTCGCCGAGCCGTCGCGCTGCGCCGCGATGCTGGAGGCCGGCGAGGTGGATCTCGCGCTCGTCTCGGTCGCCGCGCTCACCAAGGGCGAGTACGAGATCGTGCCCGGCATCGCCATCGGCGCGGACGGGCCGGTGCAGACGGTGGTCCTCGCCGGCGAGCAGTCGCCCGCGATCTGGGACGAGGTGTTCCTCGACACCGCCTCGCGCACCTCGCACGTGCTCGCCAAGATCGTCCTCGACGAGATGGGCGTTCACCCGACGTTCACGCCGATGCAGGCCGACGAGGGGCTCGCGCGCGCCAAGGGCCGGAAGGGCGCGCTCGTCATCGGCGACCGCGGCTTCGGGGTGCGCGCGAACCACATCGTCGATCTCGGGCGAGAGTGGACGCACCTCACGGGCCTGCCCATGATCTTCGCGCTCTGGGCGGCGCGGCCGGGCCGCGTCTCGCCGGAGGACGTGCAGGAGCTGACGCGCGCCGCGCAGCACGGCCTCGGCGTCCGGACCGAGCTCGCCCAGCGCTTCGCCGCGCAGAAGGGCGGCGATCCGGAGCGCTACCGCCGCTACCTCACCCAGCGGATCCGCTACGGGCTCGGGCCGCACGAGCTCGACGGCCTGGAGGCGTTCCTCGCCCGAGCGGCCGAGAAGGGCTTCCTGCCGCCGATGAAGCTCCGCTTCGTCGACGACGTGGTCCGCACGGCGCGCACCCGGCGGGTGGTCTCGCTCGACACCGCGCTGCAGAAGGGCGCCGACGGCGAGCGGCTCGACGCCGACGAGGCGGAGCTGCTCGACGAGAAGGCCCCCCTCCTCGAGCTCGGCCTCGCCGCCGACGCGCGCCGCCGCGCGCTGCACCCGGACGGCGCCGTCACCTACATCGTCTCGCGCAACGTGAACTACACGAACGTCTGCACGACGGCGTGCCACTTCTGCGCGTTCTACCGGCCGCGCGGCCACAAGGACGCGTACGTCCTCGACCGCGACGAGCTGACCCGCAAGATCGACGAGACGGTGGCGCTCGGCGGCATCGAGATCCTCCTCCAGGGCGGCCTGCACCCGGACCTCGGCGTGGAGTGGTACGAGGAGCTGTTCCGCTGGGTGAAGGAAAAGTGGCCGGTGATCAACCTGCACGCGCTCTCGCCCGAGGAGATCTGGCACATCGCCCGCACGAGCGACCTGCCCCTCGACGAGACGATCCAGCGGCTCATCGCGGCCGGGCTCGACTCGATCCCCGGCGGAGGCGCCGAGATCCTCGACGACGAGGTGCGCCGCCGGATCGCGCCGCTCAAGTGCTCGACCGACGAGTGGCTCTCCGTCATGAAGGCCGCCCACGTGAAGGGGCTACGCAGCACGGCCACCATGATGTTCGGCGTCGGCGAGGAGGCGCGCCACCGGGTGGCGCACCTCGCGCGGCTGCGCGAGCTGCAGGACGAGACGGGGGGCTTCACCGCCTTCATCTGCTGGCCGTTCCAGTCGGCGAACACGCGGCTCACCGCGTCCGACACGAGCGCGCAGGCCTACCTGCGGGTGAACGCGGTCTCGCGGCTCGTCCTCGACAACGTGCCGAACCTGCAGGCCTCCTGGGTCACCATGGGCGGCGGGGTGGCCCAGGCCTCCCTGCACATGGGCTGCAACGACTTCGGCTCGGTGATGATCGAGGAGAACGTGGTCTCGGCGGCGGGCACGACCTTCAGCATGGACTCGGAGGAGGTCGAGCGGCACATCCGCGACGCGGGCTTCCGCGCCGTGCGGCGGAACATGAAGTACGAGCGGCTGGGGGATCGGATCGCGTGACCCCGCGCGTCTACAGCGCGCCCTGGGTGCTCGCCGGGCGGGCGGCCGCGGGCGCGACCCCCGCCGCCCTCCGCGACGGCGCCGTCGCCCTCGAGGGCGATCGCGTCCTCGCCGCCGGACCGCGCGCCGCGGTCGAGGAGCGCTTCGGCGCGGGCGAGCGGCTCGACGCGGTGATCCTCCCCGCGCTCGTGAACGCGCACCTCCACCTCGAGCTCTCGCACATGGCCGGGCGGGTCGCCGGCGGCGAGGGGCTCCCCGCCTGGATCCACCTCTTCATCTCCGCCCGCGCGCTCCCGCGCCCCGAGGAGGAGGCGGCGCAGGCGATGATCATGTCCGCCGAGGACATGGTCCGCGCCGGCGTCGCGGCGGTGGGGGACGTCTCGAACACGCTCGGCTCGGTCGCGCCGCTCGCCGCGGCCGGGTTCTCCGGCACCGTCTACCAGGAGGTGTTCGGGGTGACGCCCGCGCGCATCGAGGCGGCGCTCGCAGGCGCCCGCGCCGCGCGCGCGGCCTGCCCGCCCGCGCCCGGCCTGCGCATCGCGCTCTCGCCCCACGCGGTCTACTCCACCCACGGCGCGACCCTCGGGCAGCTCCTCGCCGCCGGCCCCGCCTCCATCCACCTCGCCGAGGATCCCGCCGAGCGCGCGCTGTGCGCGACCGGCACCGGCGACTTCGCCCGCATGTTCAGCTCGCTCGGCGCGGCCCGCTCGCTCCGGCCCCGCGCGCGCTCGGCCGTGGCGTTCGTCGCCGAGCACCTCGCGCCCCACCACCTCGCGGTCCACTGCGTGGACGTGGACGAGGACGACGTCGCCCTCCTCGCCCGCACCGGCGCGACGGTGGTCCTCTGCCCGCGCTCGAACCGCTTCATCGTCGGGAAGCTCCCGCCCGTGGCGGCGCTCCTCGCCGCGGGCGTGCCGCTCGCGGTGGGCACCGACTCGCTCGCCTCCTGCCCCTCGCTCTCCCCGCTCGCGGACCTCGCCCTGCTCCGCCGCGAGCTGCCGGGAATCCCGGCGGCGACGCTCCTCCCGCTCGCGTGGAACGGGCTGGCGGTCGGCGCGCCCCACGTCGGCGCGCTCGCGCCGGGCGCGGCGCCGGGCGTCCTCGCCGCTCCGCTCGAGGGCGCGCGCGTGGAGGACCCCTTCGACTTCGTCGTCTCGGCGTTCGGCGCGGAGGAGCGCCCGTTCACCTGGCTCGCGCGCCCGCGCGCGGAGGCCCTCGCATGACCTCTCCCACTCCGGCCCGCGCCGCCCCTGCGGCGCCCGGCGGGACCATCGCCGCGCTCGCGCGGATGGTGAAGCTCAGCCACTCGCTCTTCGCGCTGCCGTTCGTGGCGGCCGCGGTGGTGCTCGTCTCGCGCGAGGCGCGGCTCGAGCCCGTGCGGCTCGCGCTCGTGGCGCTCGCCGTCGTCGCGGCGCGCACCGCCGCGATGGCGATGAACCGCATCGCCGACCGCGCCTTCGACGCGCGGAACCCGCGCACCGCGCGGCGCGAGCTCGTGACGGGCGAGGTGTCTCCCGCGGCGGCCATCGCGCTCCTCGCCGGGAGCGGCGCGACCTTCGTCGCCGCGGCGGCGCTCATCGCGCCCATCTGCGGCTGGCTCGCCCTGCCGGTGCTGGCGATCCTGCTCGGCTACTCGTACGCGAAGCGCTTCACCTGGGCCTGCCACCTCTGGCTGGGCGTCGCGCAGGCGCTCGCGCCCATCGGCGTCGCCATCGCCCTCACCGGCGCGGCGCCCGCCTCGGCGATCGCGCTCGGCCTCGGGGTCGGGGCCTGGATCGCCGGCTTCGACGTCTTCTACTCGCTGCAGGACATGGACTACGACCGCGGCGCGGGGCTCCGCTCCATCCCGGCGCGCTTCGGCGTGCGCGGCGCGCTCGCCTGGGCCCGCGGGCTCCACGTCCTCGCCATCGCCTGCGTCGCCCTCGCAGGCGTGCTCGGCGGCCGGGGTGCGGGCTGGTTCGCCGGGACGGTGGTGCTCGCCGCGGTGGTCGCGGCCGAGCACGTCCACGTGGCGCCGCGCGGGCAGCTCCGGCCGGAGCGGATCAACGTCGCGTTCTTCAACTACAACGCCTTCGCGTCGATCGCCTTCGCGCTCGCCGCGCTCGTGGATCTCGCCCTCGCCTGACGCCTCCGCCCATGACCGCGACCGCGTCCCACCCGCCCGCCACCTCCCACGCCCTCACGCGCTCCGACCTCGCCGTCGCCGACGCGGTCGGAGCGCTCATGGAGCTGTGGGGGTTCCGGCGGCAGCTCGGGCGGGTGTGGGCGGTGCTGTTCCTCTCCGAGCGCCCGCTGGCGGCGCCGGAGCTGTGCGACCGGCTGCACATCTCGACCGGGCTCCTCTCCATGAGCCTCGCCGAGCTGCGCCACTGGGGCGTGGTGCGCACGGTGGCGGTCCCAGGCGACCGCAAGGAGCACTTCGAGGCGGAGACGAACGTCTGGCGGCTCGTCGCGAACGTGCTGCGCGCGCGAGAGAAGCGCGCGGTGGAGGAGGCGCTCGCGACGTTCGAGCGGGTGCTCCACGAGCTGCGCGCCGCCATGGCGGACGTGGACCCCGGCGTGAAGGCCGCGGCGCGCTTCAAGGTGCGGAGGCTCGAGCACCTCGCGGACCTGTGCCGCGCGGCGCTGAACGTGCTGAAGCTCCTCGTGGACAGCGCCCGCGTCGACGCGGGTCCCCTCAAGGCCATCAGCGACGCGCTCGGGCGGCGCTGAGCGCGGCGACTCTCAGGATCTCGAGGGCGCAGTCCCCGCCAGATCCGCCAGCGGCAGCTCGACGTGGAAGGTGGACCCCTGCCGCGGCCGGCTCTCCACGCGGATGGCGCCGCCGCCGGCCTCGATGATCTCCCGGGCGACCCACAGGCCGAGCCCGAGCCCTCCGTAGTGCCGCGCGCTCACCGCGCGCTCGAAGGGCTCGAAGATGCGAACCTGGTCCTCCGGGGCGATCCCGATGCCGCGATCGGCCACGGTGAGCACCGCGACGCCGTCGCGGCGCTCGAGCGCGAGCGCGATGGGGCTCCCCGCGCCGTACTTCATCGCGTTGGCGAGCAGGTTCGTGATCACCTGCTCCACCCGGAGCCTGTCGCCGAGGGCGGCGATCCCGGGCGCGACGGCCACCTCGAGCGGGCAGCGTGCGCGGTCGGCGGCCTCGGCGAGCCGCGCGGCGACCTGCGTGACGCTCTCCGTCAGATCGAAGCGCTTCCGCTCCAGGTCGAGCTTCCCGGTCGCGATGTGCGAGACGTCGAGGAGCGTGCCGACGAGCGAGCCGAGCCGCTCGACGCTCGCGGCGCTGGCCGCGACGCGCTGCATGACGCCCGCGAGCTCGGGCGACACTCGCTCCCTGCGGAGGAGCCGGTGCGCCTGCTGGATCTGGAGGAGCGCCGCGGTCACGGGCGTCTTGAGCTCGTGGCTCGCCACGGAGAGGAACACGTCCCGGGCGCGGATCGCCTCGTTCTTCGCGTCCTCGGAGGCCTTCTGGAGGTGGATGTCGGTGAGCGTGCCCACCCACCGGCGCAGCCGCCCGTCCGCGCCGCGCAGGGGGGCGGCGCGCACGAGGAACCAGCGGTATTCGCCGTCGCGGCCGAGGAGCCGGAGCGTGCCGTCACCCCCGATCTCCTCGTCGCGCATGCGCTTCCAGAACGCGACCACCGGGGCGCGGTCCTCGCGGTGCACGAGCGTGCGCCAGCGGCCGTTCGCGAGCTCCTCGTCCGTCTTGCCGGTGTACTCGCGGATCTGCGGGTTCTGGAACTGGGTGCGCCCCGTGGCGTCCGCGGTCCAGACCATCTGCGGGATGGCGCCGAGGAGCGTGCGGAACCACTCCTCGGACTCGCGCTGCGCCGCCTCCGCCGTCTCGCGCGCCGTGAGGTCCGAGCACGCGCCCACCCACTCGATCACCCGCCCGCGAGTGTCGGCGACCGGGGCGGCGCGCGCCACCACCGGCGCGAAGCCCCCCCCGCTCCGACGCAGCCGGTACTCGAGCTCGAACCGGTCGCGCCGCGCGACCGCCTCGCGCCAGCCCCGCGCCACTCGGTCCCGGTCGTCGGGGTGGACCGCGTCGAGCCAGCCCGAGCCGCGGTACTCGGCCAGGCTCTGGCCGGTGAAGGCGCGCCACGACGGCGAGTCCGCGTGCGCGAGCCCCTCGGGAGTCGTCGTCCAGATGACGTCCGAGCTCGTCGCCACGAGCGATTCGAAGCGGTGCGCGTGCGCGTCGCGCTCCAGGTACCCGTCCCGCAGCGCCGCCGCGATCCAGCAGAGCACGCCGCCGATGACGAGGAACAGCGAGACGACGACCACCTCCGCCTGCGACGGCCCGAACGCGTCGTAGGGCGCGATGAAGAACCAGCCGCACAGGCCCGCCGAGAGCCCGAGCGAGAGGAGCCCCGGCCCGAGCCCGCCCAGGTAGGTCGCGAAGACGACGGCCGGCACGTACAGCGCGAGCGGAGCGCTGGAGACGAGCGGGCGCATCGCCAGCGAGAGCGCCGTGGAGAGGAGCGGGAACGCGACGCCGAGCGACAAGGCCACGGCGCGCCTGAGCTCGGGCGGCGGGAAGCGCACGCGCACCGGCGCAGCCTAGCGCTTCGCGCGGCGCCGTGCGCATCCTCCTCGGAGGTAGCCCTCGGGGTGCGTGCGTCCGGGCGGCCGGCCTCCTCACGGCGCCGCCCGCTCAGGCGGGGTCGAGCAGGCCGCGTGCCGCCTCGCGCGCCTCCGCCGCGATGGCCGCCTCGTCGGCGCCGAGCAGCCGGCCCTCCCGGAGCCGTACCTCACCGTCCACGACGACCCATGCCGCAGGCGCTCCCGCCCACAGGAGGGCGAGATCGCCGCCAGGGAGCTCCGGCAGCGGCACCGGCGGTCGCCAGTCGAGCACGACCACGTCGGCGAGTGCGCCGGCCTCGAGGCACCCGAGGGTCTCGCCGAACGCCTCCGAGGCGAGCCGTGCCGCGGTCGGCCAGGCGACCTTGCCGACGAGGCTGCCCGCCGCGCCCGCGCTCCGGCCGGCGTGCCTGAGCAGCGTCGCGGCGTGGAACGCCTCGCCGGCGACGTCCGGGAAGAGCCCGTCGGTGCCGAACGCGATGCTCACGCCGAGGCCCGCGAAGTCGAGGAGCGCCGGCACGGGGGCGCCGAAGAACATCGCCGCGCGCGGCGTCACGGCGAGCACGGCGCGCGCGTCGGCGACCATCACCGCCTCGGCGTGGACGGTGGTCCCCCCGTGCGCCACGAGGGTGCGCGGCCCGAGCAGCCCGTGCGCGGCGAGGACCTCCAGCGGCCGCCGGCCGAACCGGGCGAACGCGTGCGCGAGGTCGGCCTCGTCCTCGCCCAGGCAGGCGTGCACGCCCGCGCCCGCGTGCGCGCCGGCGAGCGCGAGCGTCTCCTCGGTGGTTTCGAAGAGCCCGGCGATCCCGACCGCGCCGCGGAGCCGCTCGTCGGTCGCGTGCCGCGCGGCGAACGCCGCCGACGCGCGCACCTCCTCCTCGCCGCCGGCGCCGCGCGCGCCGTGGGCGAGCACCGCCCGCAGG
>NZ_JALCZC010000041.1:31012-38208 GCF_022690805.1 Anaeromyxobacter sp. SG66 | reverse complement strand
TCCCCTCTTCGTCCTGGCAGACTCAGAGGATCAGAGGCGCTTGCGCGCTTCAACTTTCAAACTGCCTCGTATCGCAGACGATCGATCTCACTCGCCATTTGTCGCGCGATCGTGGGGATACTTCAGGGGCTCGGCAGGCGAGCCGAAGATTCTCGACCGTGGGCGGTCCCCCGAGGGCGGCGGGCTGGATGTGGTCGAGCTCGAGCTTCCAGCGGCTGTTGCAGCGGCAGCCGTCCGGGCCGACCCAGGCGCAGCGTCCCCCGTCGCGCTTCCACACCGCGCGGCGCACTATCGCCGGGATCGTGGTCCTCGCAGCCGGCGGCTTCGCCGCGGTCTTCTTCGTCGCGGCGGCATTCGTCGTCCCGGCCTGCTTCGCTTCCTTCGTCTTCCGCTCCGGCGCGACCGCGCCCTTGCGCTTGCCGTGTTTTTCGATGGCGCAGCGGATCGCCTCGTGAAGCACCGCCGCGAGGTCGCCGTCCGGGACCTTGTGCGACAGAAGTGACCGGAGTGTCTCGAGGTCCTCCTTGCAGGCGCGGTCGAGGGTGACACGGAGCGACCAGTGGCTCTCCGAGACGGCGAGCGTCTCGGCCCGTCGCTTCGGCTGCACGTGGACGAGAGAGGTCTCCGGGAGCGAACCCGTGGCGGGTCCCGGATCAAGGGTCGGCTCAGCAGGGGCGGGCGCAGTCGCCGCGGTCGCCGCCTCGGACCGCTCGGCTTCAGGGAGCTCCAGTGGGATGCTCACCGTGGCGGGCGCGCGCTCGGGCAGCTTGCGGAGGCCTGCGCGCGGAGCGGTGCGGCTCTGGACGGAGGCGACGAGGTGCTCGACCTCGGACCGGGTCCGGAAGGCGGCGCGAGTGAGGAGATGGTCCACGTTCTCCTCGGTGAGCACCTGGCCGAGGAGCGCCACGGTGGACAAGCAAAGGCGCCCATCGCGCAGAGAAGCCTCGAGGATCGGGAAGCGGCGCAGCACCCGCATCGCCTGGATGCGCCGGCCGGCGGCGCCCTCGCGGAGGTGGAGCGCCTCCAAACAGTACGCCCAGAGGGACGCATGGCCGACCTCGACGAAGGCGCGGCGCCGATCGAACTCGTTGAGGTGCAGGAGGAAGTCGACCTGGACGGCACGTTCCTCTCCGGCGAGCTCGCGCAGGCGGATCGCGAGCGCGTTCGATTCGAGAGAAGCGGGGGCGAGCGCAGACATGGGTGTGCACCTCCAGTACTACCCTTCGTAGCACGCGATTTCCGGAGCTCCGGAGACGCTCGAGGTTCGCGTCTGGCCGCCGTTCTCCGGCACACCCTCGTCGATGCCCCAAGGCGACCGGCGCGCGCGGTCCGCGCGAGAATCGTGCGCGAGAGCGGCCTTTCCGCGCCGCCCATATGCCCCGAGGGCGATCGAGGCGAGGAAGGCGTCAACGGGAAATGTTTCACCCACCGCAACTGGGACGCCCGCCCTGAGCGCGAGCGACGCCGCGGCTCCCGTCGAACTATCGCTGGCGGTAGCAGTTACTTTGGGTGAACAGATGACTCCCGCGACGCTCCGGCCCGTGCGCCGGCGCGAGCTGCGGATGCGCGTCGTTCGCATGCGCCCGTTGAATTCACGGCTGCGCCGCCATGTCGGTCCCTACACGACGAGACGTCCGCACGCTTCGCCACCTCTGGCGCGTTCATCGCGGGAACGCCCGGAGCGCGTGCGCCAGACCCCGTCGCCCGGCGGCCCGCGATCTAAAGAGAACGGCCGCCCGGGGGCGGCCGCTCTCTTCCTGGCGTCACCGGGAGCCGGCGCCGCTCAATCACGCCCGCCGCGGCGCAGGAACGCCGGGATGTCGTACTGGTCCTCGTCGAGCGGCTTGTAGATGGCGGGCTCGCGACGGATCGAGACCGGCGTGCGCACCACGGCGGGCGCGGTCGCGGGGACGGTCTGGCTGGCGAGGCGGATCGGATCCTTCTTCGCCTCGGGAGGCAGCGGCGGCGGCATCGCCTTCGCGACCGGCGCGGTGATGGGCACCTGCACCTGCGTGGCGGGCCGGGCGGTGGGCTTCACCTCCCGCTGGTGGAACCCGGTGGCGATGACGGTGATCTTCACCTCGTCGCCGAGGTGGTCGTTGATCACCGAGCCGAAGATGATGTTCGCGTCCGGGTCCGCCGCGGCCTGCGCCATCGACACCGCCTCGTTCACCTCGAACAGGGTGAGGTCGGGGCCGCCGCTGATGTTCACGAGCAGGCCCGTGGCGCCGTCGAGCGTCACGTCCTCGAGGAGCGGCGAGTTGATGGCGGCCTGCATCGCCTCCACCGCGCGGCGGTCGCCGCCGGCGCGGCCGGTGCCCATGAGCGCGAGGCCCTGCTCGCTCATGATGGTGCGCACGTCGGCGAAGTCGACGTTCACGAGGCCGTGCACGGTGATGAGGTCGGAGATGCCCTGCACCGCGTTGAGCAGCACCTCGTCGGCGCGCTTGAACGCGTCGGCGAGCGACATGTTCTCACCCGCCACCGAGAGCAGCCGCTGGTTGGGGATGACGATGAGCGTGTCGACGGCCGCCTTGAGCTCGGCGAGCCCCTGCTCGGCCTGCTTGCGGCGCTTGTTCCCCTCGAAGAGGAACGGCTTCGTCACGACGCCGACGGTGAGGGCGCCCGTGGACTTGGCGATGTCGGCCACGACCGGGGCGCCGCCCGTCCCGGTGCCGCCGCCCATGCCGGCGGTGACGAACACCATGTCGGCGCCCTCGAGGGCCGACGCGATCTGATCGCGCTCCTCGAGCGCCGCGGTGCGTCCCACCTCCGGGTTGGCGCCCGCGCCGAGGCCGCGCGACGCGCTCCGCCCCAGCTGGATCTTCACGCTCGCCTTGTTGGCCGCGAGCGCCTGCACGTCCGTGTTCGCGGCGATGAACTCGACGCCGTCGAGGCGCCCCGCGACCATCGTGTTGATCGCGTTGCCGCCGCCGCCCCCGACGCCGATCACCTTGATTCGCGCGCCGTCCTGCTTGTCCGTGTACTCGATCATGGCAGGCTCCCCGCGGGCTAGAAGATCTCCCCGAGCCACTCCTTCATCCGGTTCTTCACCTTCCGGTACACGTTCTCCTCGCGGATCTTGAAGTACGGCGAGAGATCCTGCTGCTGGGCCCCGTAGATCACGAGGCCCACCGCGGTCGCGTACATCGGGCTCTTCACCACGTCGACCAGGCCGCCGATGCCGCGCGGCATCCCCTTGCGCACCGGCAGGCCCAGCACCTCCTCGGCCATCTCCGTCATGCCGGCGAGGAGCGTCGAGCCGCCGGTGATGACGATGCCCGAGGCGAGGATCTCCTCCATCCCGCACTTCTGCAGCTCGTGCTGGACGAGCATGAAGATCTCCTCGACCCGCGGCTCCACGATCTCGGCGAGGATGTGGCGGGAGAGGACGCGGGGCTGGCCGCCGCCCACGCTCGGCACCTCGATGGTCTCGGACTTGTCGACCATCGAGCCCATCGCGCAGCCGTACTGCTTCTTGATCCGCTCGGCCTCGTGCGTCGGGGTGCGGAGCCCGACCGCCACGTCGTTCGTGAGGTGGTTGCCGCCGAGGGAGATGACGGCGGTGTGCTGGATCGCGCCGTTGTGGAAGACCGCGATGTCGGTCGTGCCCCCGCCGATGTCCACGAGGCAGACGCCGAGCTCCTTCTCGTCGTCGGAGAGGGTCGCGAGCGAGGACGCGAGCGGCTGCAGGACGATGTCGGCGACGTTGAGGCCGGTGCGCTGCGCGCACTTCACGATGTTCTGCGCGGACGAGACCGCGCCCGTGACGATGAGCGCCTTCGCCTCCAGGCGCACGCCGCTCATCCCGACCGGCTCCTTCACGCCGTCCTGGTCGTCGACCACGTACTCCTGCGGCAGGACGTGGATCACCTCGCGGTCGAGCGGGATCGCGACCGCCTTCGCCTGGTCGATGACGCGGTCGACGTCCTGCTGGCGGACCTCCTTGTCCTTCACCGCCACCACGCCGTGCGAGGGGAAGGCCTTGATGTGGCCGCCGGCGATCCCGGTGTAGACGGTGCTGATCTCGCAGCCCGCCATGTGCTCCGCCTCCTCGATCGCGCGCTTGATCGAGGCGACCGTGGCGTCGATGTTGACGACCACGCCCTTGCGCAGCCCCTTCGACGGGTGCGAGCCGATGCCGATGATGTCGATGCCGTCGTCGGTCACCTCGCCGACGATGGCGCAGATCTTCGTCGTGCCGATGTCCAGGCCGACGAGGATGTCCCCGGTTTTCGCCATTGACCACCTCCGGGCGAGTTGGCGCCGTCGCGCTTCGCCCAACCTGCGGCCCTCTCGGACCGCCACCACCGCCACCACCTTCGCGCCGCGCCGACCACCGGCCGCGCCGCGAGCCGAAGCTCGACCCGCGCTAGGGGCTCGCCTGCTCAGGCGAGCCCTTCGCGCGCGACAGCCGCACGGCCACCCAGTCCGGGCGCCGCCGGTTGTCGAGATGCAGCACTTCCGCGCGCTGCCCCTCGGCGTCGACCGCCGCGAGCACGCGCTCCAGTCGCGAGAGCTTCTCGGGAAGCTCCCCCTGTCCCAGCCGGATCTCGACGCCCTCTTCGCCGGCCCAGAGCGTCGTCCCGTAATCCGCGTCGAGGTGGATCTCGGAGATGGGCGCGCGCCTGTCGAGGCCGCGCTCCGTCCAGCGGTCGACGAGCGCGAGCGCACCCGCGAGGCGCGGCTCGACGTCGTCCCGGTGCTCGACCCACTCCTCGCGCCCGATGCCCGTCACCACCGGCAGGTCCAGCCCGTCTCCGGGCGTCGCCCGCTTGAAGACCTCGCCCCGCTCGTCGACGAGGTAGAGCGCGCCCAGATCGACGAGGGCGCGCGCGCGCCGCTCCACCACCGCCACCTCGAGCGCCGCGGGAAACCGCCGGCGGACCTCCACCGAGGCGATCCACGGGTGCCGCCGCAGCGCCGCCGCCACCGCGTCGGGATCGACCGCGAGCAGGTGGTCCCCCACCGCCACCGGAGAGAGCTCGAGCAGCTCCTGCGCGGTCGCGCGCGAGAGGCCCTCGAAGCGGATCTCGTCGATGCGCAGCAGGCTGCCCACCACCGCCACGCGCCAGACGCCGAACCCGGCGCCGGCCAGGCAGAGGGCGAGCACGGCGAACGGGAACGCGAAGCGGAGGGCCGCCGCGGCCTTGCGCCGCCGCTCCCCCGGAACCCTGTCCACGCGCCGCCGGTTCGGACCCCGCGCCACCGCCGCTCCCCAGCGCCCGGTCACGGGGCCGCCGCACACGGCCGCCGCGCTTCCGGGCGGTATCGCCCGATGTTGGAGGATGGCAGAGGGCCGGGGGGCCGCAAGTTTTCGACCTACACGCGACCCAGGGGCGAGTCCGATCAGCGGGTTGGCCGGCCTCGATGCGGGGGAGGGCCGAGCCGGTGTGGGGCATGACGGTCGAGGTCGAGGTCGAGGTCACCCACAGTGAACTGACCGATCTTCGGGCACACGCCCGCCGCCACCTCCACCTGCCGCCGTCCCCTTCTTTCGCCCCTGCCGGCGCTCGTGCTCTCGTGGGTCGCTCTACCGCTCGGCGGTGCCCCTCTTCGAGCGGACCTCGATCGACCGATTCTCCAAACGCCCGCGAAAGCCCTGGTGCATCGCCCGGCCGGTACCTCGACTCCTGGGCTAGGGGTCTCCTCGTAGCGTCCTCGGGCGGCATACGTCGTGCCACACGAGCACCTAGCGTCGTGGGAGTCGGCAGGGGGGGAAACATGAAGACGACGAGGCGGACGGGCAGGTGGCTGCGCGGTGTGGCGGCGTTGCTGGCGGCGGGGTGGGCGAGCGCTGGAGCGGGTCAAGTGCCGCCGACGGTGCTGGCCGGTAGCGCCATCCCGAAGTGGATGGAGGAGCTACCGCGGATCAACCTCCAGGGCGGGCAGGCCGCGGACACGCCGCCCTGGACCATCGACACGCACTACGGGTACGACTCCGCTACGAGGACGCCCGGGAAGCTCTCGCTGCACATGTGCGAGGTGAAGGCGCAGATGCTGCCGGGGAAGCTCTACGGCCCCACGACGACGTGGGCGTACCGGGCCGGAGGCTGTCCGACGTCGGGCGAGACTCTCGACACGTACCTCGGTCCCGTCGTCGTCGCGCAGCGCGGCATCCCGACCGAGATCACGTACGTGAACGAGCTCGGCACGGTCGCCACCACGAAGCTCGACGCGTACCGGACGAGCACAGACCAGACGCTGCACTGGGCGGATCCCCTCAGCCTCGGCTGCATGATGAAGGCCGCGATGAACGAGTGGACGGACGCGAACGGCGCCTTCGTCATGTACCCGCCCCCCGGGGATCCGTGCGCCTTCGACTACGACGGACCGATCCCGGCGGTGGCGCACCTCCACGGCGGCGAGGTGCCGGCCGAGGTCGACGGCTCCCCGGACTCGTGGTTCACCCCGGACCTGGGCGAGGACTCGCGGTTCGGCCCGAAGTACTACACCAAGGGTTACGAAGGGCCCGAGGACGCCGCGCCGGGCAAGGCCGTCTACACGTACCCCAACGTCCAGGAGGCCGCGCCGCTCTGGTTCCACGATCACACGCTCGGCGCGACGCGTCTCAACGTCTACGCGGGGCTCGCCGGCGCGTACCCGCTGAAGGACGATCCGGCGAAGCTCGCGGACTTCCTGCCGGCCGTCGAGGAGACGATCCCCATCATCATCCAGGACCGGAGGTTCTACACGAACGGTGAGCTCTGGTTCACCGCAGGCCTGAACGGCGGCTTCACCGCGCCGAGCCCGGGCTGGGCGCTCAACCCCGAGCACCCGTACTGGAACCCGGAGTTCCTCGGCGACGCGATCGCGGTGAACGGGAAGGTGTGGCCGCGCCTCACGATCCCGGCGAAGCGGCACCGCTTCCTCTTCGTGAACGGCTCGAACGCGCGCACCTACGAGCTCTTCCTCACGAACCCGAAGACGAAGGTGAACGGCCCGGCGCTGTGGGTGATCGGGACCGACGGCGGCTACCTCGACGCGCCCGCGAAGATCGATCCCAGCGGGACGAAGACGATCCCGCAGAAGCTCGTGATCATGCCGGGCGAGCGGTACGAGATCATCGTCGACTTCACGAACTACGCCGGCCAGACCCTGCTGCTGCGGAACACGGCGCGCGCCCCCTATCCCGGGGGTGCGACGCCGAACGGCTCCACGACCCGCCCGTTCCAGCCGCGCCCGAAGCGCCCCGC
>NZ_JALCZC010000041.1:0-31002 GCF_022690805.1 Anaeromyxobacter sp. SG66 | reverse complement strand
ACCTGGGACGCCCCCCCCAACTCCGCGGGCCCGCCCCGCCGGCGCCGCCCCCCGCCCCCCCCCCCCCCCCGGGGGGCCCCCCCCCCCCACGGCTCCACTACCGGCCAGATCCTCCAGCTCCAGATCGGCCCGGCGGAGCAGGGAACCCCCTACGATCCGGCCGCGCCCGGCGCGATCGTCCGCAAGCAGCCCATGCAGCGGCTCGTCCAGCCCGGCGCGGTGACGCCGAGCGTCGCCCCCGATCTCGTCCGGCAGCTCACGCTCAACGAGGTGATGGGCATGCCGATGACCGCGGTGAACCCCATCAACGGCGCGCTCACCGCGTATCCGGGTGGCCCGCTCGAGATCCTCGTCAACAACACGAAGTGGACCGGCGTCGCGGCGATGGGCGAGCCGAGGACGGACTTCACGCCTCGGGACGGTGACGACCTCGCCTACTCCGAGGTCCCGGTGGAGGGCGACGTCGAGGTCTGGGAGATCGTGAACACGACCGCCGACGCGCACCCGATCCACCTCCACCTCGTGCAGTTCCAGATCCTCAGCCGGCAGAGGTTCGACGCCGCGAAGTACGCGGCCGCGTACGCCCTGGCCTTCCCGAAGGGCTGCACGCCCGTCGACCCCATGGGCACGACCTACTGTCCGGGCTACGGCCCGCCGCTCGCGTACGGGACGAAGGACACGCCGCAGGACACCTCGGAGAAGATCGCGACCGCCCTGCGCCGCGATTACCCGGTCCGGACGGGCGTCCCGGTCGTGGGCGGAAACCCCGACGTCACGCCCTACCTGCAGGGGCCGGTGCTGCCCGCGGTCACCTACGAGCGCGGCTGGAAGGACACCGTCCAGGCGCCGCCCGGGATGGTGACGCGCATCCTCGTGCGGTGGGGGCCCACCGACACGGCCACCACCGCGGCGGCGAGGTTCGCGTTCGACCCATCGGGCGACGATACGTACAACTACGTCTGGCACTGCCACATCATCGACCACGAGGACAACGAGATGATGCGGCCGGACTTCGTCACGCCGGCTTCCGGCGTGACGCGGGAGTTCACCCGGGGGACGGAAGTCACGAGCTACTGATCATCTCGGCGGCACCCCGGCGCCCCGGTCGCGAGCTCGCGGCCGGGGCGCCGTCGCGAGCTGCGAGCGAGCGCTCGGGAGGGCGCGCCGCGGGAAGCGGAGGCTGCCCCGCGCCCTTGGCCCGCCGGTCACTCCGTGCTCTCATCCCCCCGTGTTCCTCCCCGACGAAGCCGCCGCCGCGCTCGAGGCGCTGCGGCGCACCGGCCACGAGGTGCGGTTCGAGATCAAGAAGGCCTGCGAGCAGGAGCGCTGGCGGCTCAAGGCGCTCTACGACGTCGCGGACGACGACGGGGTGCCGCCCCGCACGATCCACCTCGGGCTCCTCTGGTCCGACGACCGCCAGGGCGTGCGCGATCTCAGGGAGCGGCTCGAGCGGGGCGAGAGCGGCCGGGCGCCGTAGCGCAGTCGCCGCCGCCCGAGGGTCCGCGGTTCGGCCGATGGGCTTTCACGCTCCGCACGGGTACTCGCCGTGAAGGGCCGTCTGGGCGATCGTCGCCCTCCGGAGAACGGAGGCGTCACGATGGATGGCGAGGTGGGGTGCCGGCGCACGTGGAAGCCGCCGCGCGGCGCGCGCCTCTCCCGGGCACGAGCGCCCCGCGACGTTCCGCGGTAGATCGCCGACTGCATGAAGCTCCCCCTCTTCGGCAAGGCGCACGAGGCGACCGCGGGGCCGGACTTCGTCTGGTTCGTGTACGGCTCGTCGCTCGACGGCGAGGCGTTCGCCGCGTGGGCCCAGGAGCACGGCTACGCGGCGCCGTCGTTCGAGGGCGCCCGGCGCGTGCGGCTCGTCGGCTACCGCCTCGCGTTCGACGTGCTCTCCCGCGCGTGGGGAGGCGCGGTGGCGAACCTCGCCCGCTCTCCGGGCGACGTCGTCGAGGGGATCGCGCTGCCCATGCCCGGCGCGTCGCGCGGCCTCGCCGATCACAGGGAGGGGGCGGTCTCAGGGCTGTACGAGGCGTTCGAGGTGGAGCTCTCGCCGGTCGACGGCGGCCCGCACGTCCCCGCCATCGCCTACCGCGCCACCAACTCGCGCCGCCTGGCGAGTGACGCGCCGCCGTCACCCGCCTACCTGGAGGTGCTGCTTCGCGGCGCCCGCGCGCGCGGCCTCTCGGACGAGTGGATCCGGCGCCTCGAGGCGCTCGCGCCGAAGCGCTGAGCCGAGCGCGCTCCCGGTCAGGCGAGCGCGCCCCGCGGCGGCGCCGGGCGCCGGCGGGCGACGGCGAGGTACGACAGCGCCGCGAGCTTCCCGGCGCTCATGGTCAGGTAGCTCGCCCAGCTCCAGGGGATGCCGAGGGCGAAGGCGATCCCCACGAGGAACGCGCCAGTGTCGAGCGCCACGCCGGCGAGCTGCGACCAGAGCACGCGCGCGCGGAACGAGCCGCGCACCTTCGTGAACACGAGCTGGTCGAGGAGCTCGGCCGCGAAGAAGGCGCCGCCGGACACGAGCGCGAGCCGCGGGTTGAACGCGGCGGTGATGAGCGCGCCCGCGAGCGAGGCGAGCCACACCTTGCCGCCGATCTCCTGCTGGGCGTAGTCGCGCAGGATGAACGTCGCGCCCACGAGCAGCGTCGCGAACGAGAACACGCCGCCCCAGGGCGGCCGGACGGGCGGGAACACGACGAAGGCCGCGTTCACCGCGATGATGGAGAGGACGTAGAGGAGCGTGCGCAAGGGGACCTTCGGAGAGCGGCAGAGAGGTATACCCGGAGCGCGGCGCGGCGCACGCCGGCGTCACCGCACCTCGATGACGCCCTGGAACATGTTCATCGCGCAGGCGTACCTGAGCTCGCCGGCGCGCGCCGGCGTGAAGGAGACGGTGACCGGCTCGTTCAGCGGCAGCGGCTGGTGGATGCCGAGCTCGGGGAGCACGAGCTCCTTCGCGCAGGTCTCGTCGGTGGTGCGCGTGACCACGAGGGTGAGGGGGACGTCCTTCCTCGCCTGCACCTTCCAGGGCTCGAAGCCGCGCTTCGTCACCGTGATCCTCACCGGCTCACCGGGTCCGGGGCGGCGATCGCAGGCGGCGAGGCCGGCGAGGGCGCCGAGCAGGGCGACGAGGGCGAGGGTGGGGGTGCGCATCGGGCATTCTCCTTGCGTCGCGCGCCCGCGTCCCGGGCGCGGCGGCGCAGTCTCGCATGCATGCGCGTCGCGCGCGACACCATCGGGGGAAGGGCGCGCGGGCTGCGCCCGCGGTCGATGGGCCGACGCGGCGCGTCCGGCGCGACCGGGGAGTCGCGCGCGGGCAGCGCCCGCACCTAGCGTCAGCCAACGTGCTGAGCGCGTCCCTGCTGCTCGCGTCCCTCGCCGCCGCTGCGACCGCGGCGTGGCCCGGCTCGCCCGACTGGCCGCTCGTCCCCGGCATGATGGGCTACAACGCGCTCCCGGTCCTGCCCAACGTCGACCCCGTGATCGGGACGCGCGTGGAGGTGGAGCTGTCCGCCGCGGCACAGGTCTCCGGCCTCGCGCTCCGGGATCACGCCGCCACCCCCTACCTCCGGCTGCTGTTTCCGTTCCGCGAGACCGCCGCGCTGGAGGTGGACGGGACGCCCATCGAGATCTGGCGCACCTCCACGGCGACGCAGCACCGGCTCGGAGCGCGCTACCGTGCGGACGGCACCCCGGGAGACGCCCGGTTCGGCGCACGCTTCCTCCTCCTCCGGGAGCGCGCGGCGCCCGCGATCGGCCTCCGGCTCAGCGTGAAGTCGGCCACGGGCAAGGGGCTCGCCTCGCGCCGGTTCACGAACGCGCCGGGCTACGCGATCGACCTCCTCGCGGGCAAGGACGTCGGCGCGCTCGGCGCGGCGCGCCTGCGCGCGCTCGGGCGGGTCGGCTTCGTCTCCTGGCAGTTCGCGCAGAACCGGCAGGACGACGCGTTCGCCTACGGCGGGACCCTGCGCGCGAGCGGCCCGTCGGGCGCGGCGGTCGAGCTCGAGTGGCGCGGGTACGCCGGGTGGCGGTTCGCCGATCGCCCGAGCGTGCTCGGGCTCGGAGCGATCGTGCCGGTGCGCGGCGGCGAGCTCAGGGCGGCGCTGAACGCCGGGGTCACCGCGGACGCCCCGCCGCTCGAGCTGCGGGTCGGCTACGTGTGGCGCTTCGAGGTCCCGGCGCTGCTGCGGGCGGAGGGGCCGGCGGCGCGGCCTACGCCTTGAGCGCGGCGCCGTCGAGGATGCGCTCGCACAGATCGGGGAAGGCGAGCCCCAGGCCGGCGGCGATCTTCGGCACGAGAGAGGTCGCCGTCATGCCGGGGAGGGTGTTCACCTCGAGGATGAACGGCGTGCCGTCGGGCGCCACGATGAAGTCCACGCGGCTCACCCCGCTGCAGCCGAGCCCGCGGTGCGCGACCTCCGCGGCGGCCATCACGCGCGCCACGTGCGCCTCGGGGATGCGGGCCGGGTAGTAGTACTTGGTGGTCCCGGCGGTGTACTTGGCGGCGTAGTCGTAGAACTCGTTCGCGGGGGCGATCTCGATCGCGCCGAGCGCCTTGCCCTCGAGCACGGCCACGTTCACCTCGGTGCCCTTCACGTAGCGCTCGACGATGACGTCGCCCTTGTAGCGGGCCGCCTCGCGGCACGCGTCGGCGAGCCGGGCCGCGTCCTTCACGATCTGCACGCCCACCGAGGAGCCCTCGCCGGCGGGCTTCACGACGCAGGGCACGCCGAAGGGGAGGTCCGAGGCGCGGATCTCGGCGGCGCGCCCGGGCGGGAACGCGCGGTACTCGATGACGTCGAGGCCGAGCGCCTTGAAGATCGCCTTCGAGACCGTCTTGTCCATGCCCATCGCGGACGCGGTGACGCCGGAGCCGGTGTACGGGATCTCCATGCACTCGAGGAGCCCCTGCACGCAGCCGTCCTCGCCCCAGCGGCCGTGCAGCGCGACGAACGCGACGTCGATCCGGAGCTCGCGCAGCCGCGCGGCGAGCTCGGTGTCCACGTCCACGAGCGTGACGTCGTGGCCCTTCGTGCGGAGCGCGTCGGCGCAGGCGGCGCCGGTGCGGAGCGAGACCTCGCGCTCCGAGGAGCGACCGCCGTACAGCACCGCGACCTTCTTGCCCGTCCACTTGCCCATTGTCCGTCTCCCGATCCTCAGACAGCGACCTCGAACCCTACCGCGACCTCGCTCACCATTCCGCGGCTCACTCCCCGCGCAGCGCCTCGAGCTCCTCTGCAAGGAACTCGCCCACGAGCCGGACCTCGGTCTCGAGCGCGAGGCCGAACCGCTCCTTCACCTTGCGCCGCGCGAGCGCCATGAGCGCGAGGACGTCGCGCGCGGTGGCCCCGCCGAGGTTCGAGATGAAGTTCGCGTGGACGTCCGACCACGTGGCGTTCCCGACACGGTACCCCTTGAGGCCGACGGCCTCGATGAGCCGGCCGGCGAAGTCGCCCGGGGGGTTCGTGAACGTCGAGCCGAAGGTGGGACGGTCGAGCGGCTGCGTCCGCCGGCGCCGATCGCGGTCCTCCTGCATGACGCGCGCGCTCTCGGCCACGTCGCCCGGCCGCAGGGTCACCGCGAGCCGCGTGACGACGGCGCCCGCGGGGAGGAGGCAGGTGCGGTAGGCGAAGCCGAGCGCCGCGGCGGGGACGAACCCCGCGCCGTCGGCGGTCGCGAGCTCGACCTCGGTGACGACGTCCTTCATCTCGCCGAGGGTCGTCCCGGCGTTCATCGCCACCGCGCCGCCGAGCGTGCCGGGGATGCCCGCCACGAACTCCACCCCGACGAGGCCCGCTGCGTGGGCCTGGATCCACAGCCGGGTGGTGGGCGCGCCGGCGCCGAGCACGAGCCGGGAGCCCTCCCGGCGCTCCTCCCCGAACCCCTGCGGCAGCCGGAGGACGACGCCGCGCACGCCCGCGTCGGCGACGAGGGTGTTCGCGCCGCCGCCCAGGATCGTGAGCGGCACCCCGAGCTCGCGGACCGCGCGGAGCAGCGCCGCGAGCGCGTCGGGATCCTCCGGGCGGACGAGGAGGTCGGCCGGACCGCCGACCCGCACGGCCGTGCGCGGCGCGAGGGGCGCGTCGCGCACGAGCTCCCCGCGCACCCGCCGCGCGAGCTCCGCGCGCCAGTCGGCGGCGCCCGCCCCGAAGACCGCGCCCGGCACGCTAGCCCTCGAGCAGCCCGAGCAGCTCGGGGCCGACCGCGGTGATGTCGCCCGCGCCGAGGGTGAGGACGATGTCGCCGGGCCGCACCCGCGCGCGCGCCGCGCGGGCGAGCTCGGCGCGGGGCGCGAGCGAGACGTCGCGGTGGCCGCAGGCGCGGATCGCCTCGGCGAGCGCCTCGGAGGTCGCGCCGGGGATGGGCTCCTCGCCGGCGGCGTAGATGTCGGTGAGGACGAGCACGTCCGCGTCGTTGAAGGCGGTCGCGAACTCCGGGAGCAGGTCGCGCGTGCGCGTGTAGCGGTGCGGCTGGAACAGGCACACCACCCGCCGGCGGAAGGCCTCGCGCGCGCCGAGCAGGGTCGCCTTCACCTCCGCCGGGTGGTGGCCGTAGTCGTCGACCACCGTCACGCCGCCCGCCTCCCCGCGCACCGTGAAGCGGCGCTGCACGCCGCCGAACGAGGCGAGCGCCGCGCGGGTGACGTCGGGCGGCACGCCCATCTCGTCGGCGAGCGCCACGACCGCGAGGGCGTTGAGCGCGTTGTGGCGCCCGACGAGCTTCACCTCGAAGCGGCCCAGCGGCTCCTCGCGCCGGAAGGCGTCGAAGCGGACCGCGTGGCCGGAGACCTCGATCGCCTCGGCGCGGTAGTCGGCCTGGTGGCCCTCGCCGTAGGTGACGTAGCGGCTCTCCACCTCGGGCAGGAGCGACTGCACGGTGGGGTGGTCGATGCACAGGATCGCGCGGCCGTAGAACGGGACGCGGTTCACGAAGTCGAGGAAGCCCCGCCGCAGCGCCTCCTCGGTCTTCCAGTGATCGAGGTGCTCCGGGTCGATGTTCGTGACGATCGCGATGGTCGGCGGGATGTGGAGGAACGAGCCGTCCGACTCGTCCGCCTCGACGACCATGTAGTCACCCCGGCCGAGCTTCGCGTTCGAGCCGAAGGTGTTCACCTTGCCGCCCACCACCGCCGTCGGGTCGAGGCCCGCGTGGGCGAGGAGGTGCGCCGCGAGCGAGGTGGTCGTGGTCTTCCCGTGCGAGCCGGCGATGGCCACCCCGTACTTGAGCCGCATGAGCTCGGCGAGCATCTCCGCGCGGGGGATGATCGGGATCTTGCGGCGGCGCGCCTCGACGACCTCCGGGTTGTCCCGGCGGACCGCCGAGGAGGTGACGACCACGTCGACCTGCTCGACGTGCTGCGCCGCGTGGCCCCGCTCGATCCGGCCGCCGAGGCCGGCGAGGCGGCGGGTGATCTCCGACTCCTTCAGGTCGGAGCCGGAGACGGCGTAGCCGAGGTTCAGCAGCACCTCGGCGATGCCGCTCATGCCGATGCCGCCGATGCCGACGAAGTGGATCTTGGCGGGTCTGGAACGGAAGAGGCTCATCGCGTGGGGGTCCGGGCGGTCAGGCGAGGTCGGGTGGGCGGACGGGGCCGTGGCCGGGGGCGCGCTCCTGGCCGGCGGGGGAGCCCCAGCGGCGGCGCACGAGCTCGGCGCACACGTCGCCGATCTCCTTCGCCGCCTGCGGGCTGCCGAGCCGCCCCGCGGCGCGCACCATCCGCTCGCGCCGCTCGGGGTGGGTGAGGACGGAGCGGATCTCCGCGGCGAGCAGCTCGCCGGTGAGGTCGCGCTCCTCGATCATGACCGCCGCGCCCGCGTCCACGAGGCTGCGCGCGTTCAGCACCTGGTGGTTGTCGGCGGCGGCGGGGAAGGGGACCAGGATCGACGGCTTCTTGCAGACGGTGAGCTCGGCGAGCGTGGTCGCGCCGGCGCGGCACACGACGAGGTCGGCCCCGGCGTACGCCGCGCTCATGTCGTGGATGAACTCGCGCACGTCCGGCTCGAACCCGCAGGCGCGGTAGCCCTTCTCGACCTGCTCGCGGTCGCGCGCGCCGGTCTGGTGGGTGACGCGGAGCCCGTCGCGCAGGTCGGCGAGGTGCGGGAGCGCCTCGACGACGCGCATGTTGAGCGCGTGCGCGCCCTGCGATCCGCCGAAGACGAGGAGCCGCAGCCGGTCGTGCTCGACGTCCGGCCGCATGTAGTTCTCCATGAGCTTGCGGCGGATGGGGTTGCCGAGCTGGTACACCTTGCGGCCGGGGAAGTGCCGCGCGGCCTCCGGGAAGGCGGTGAAGACCGCCTCGACGAACCGCCCGAGCACCCGGTTGGTGAACCCGGCGATCGCGTTCTGCTCCTGGACCGCCGTCGGGATCCTGAGCAGCGAGGCCACGAGCACGACGGGCCCGCTCGCGTAGCCGCCCACCCCGATCACCACGTCCGGCCGCCACTTGCGCAGGATCCGGTAGGACTGGAGGAGCGCGCGCGGGATGAGGAGCAGGTTCACGAGGAGCGAGAGGAGCCCCTTGCCCTTCAGCCCCTTCACGTCGATGAGCTCGATCGGGAACCCCGCCGCGGGGACGACCTTCGCCTCGAGCCCGCGCCCGGTGCCGACGAAGACGACGTCGTTCGCGGGGTGGCGCCCGACCACCTCCTCCGCGAGGGCGATGCCGGGGAAGACGTGGCCCCCGGTGCCGCCGCCGGCGATGAGCATCCTCATGGCGTCGTCCCTTCCACACCCGTGTCGAGCCGTGCGTCCCCGGCCGCCCGCGACCGCTCGGCGCTCGGGCGCACGATCACCGCCGAGGGCGCGCGGCGCAAGAACCCGCCGCGCTCGCCGCTCACCGTGAGCAGGACGCCCGCCGCCCCGAGGAGCGTCATGAGCGAGGAGCCGCCGTAGGAGACGAAGGGCAGGGTGAGCCCCTTCGTCGGCAACAGGCCGAACACCACCGCCAGGTTCACGAGCGCCTGCGCGCCGACGAGCGAGGTCACGCCGAGCGCCGCGTAGCAGCCGAACGGCTCGGACGCGTGCAGCGCGGCGCGCACGCCGCGCCAGACCACCACCGCGTACAGCGAGACGAGCAGCAGGATCCCGAGCAGCCCCGTCTCCTCCGCGATCACCGCCGCGATGAAGTCCGTGTGCGCCGCCGGCAGGTAGAAGAGCTTGCCCTTGCCCTGGCCGAGCCCCTGGCCGAGCCAGCCGCCGTGCGCGGTGCCGAGGAGCGACTCCCAGAGCTGGAACCCGGGCCCGTACCGGTAGCGCTCCGGATCGAGGAACGCCATGACGCGCTCGTACCGGTAGGGCGTGGACTTCACGAGGTGCCAGGCGACGGGCAGGGCGAGCAGCCCGGCGCCGAGGAGGTAGGAGACGCGCGCGCCCGCCGCGAAGAGCATCGCGAAGAGGACGAGGAAGAGGATGACCCCCGTCCCCATGTCGCTCTGCCACAGGCAGAGGGCGACGAGCGCGCCCGTCACGAGGAGGTGGGGGAGGAGCCCGATGGAGAAGATCCGGACCTTCTCCTGCTTCCGCGCGAGCGAGCGCGCGAGGTAGAGGACGAGCGCCACCTTCGCCGCCTCGGCGGGCTGGAACTGCAGGGGGCCGAGCGGGATCCAGCGCTGCGCGCCGCCGGCGGTCTTCCCGAGCACCGGGACGAGGAGGAGCGTGAAGAAGGTGACGGCGAGGAGCGGGTAGGCGAGCGCCGAGATCCTCCGGGCGCCGAGGCGGAGCGCGGCCACGAGCAGCCCGACGCCCACCCCGGCCGCGAGGAGCTGCCGCTTCAGGTAGTAGAACTCGTCGTGCCCGAGCCGCGCGCTCTGTGACGCCGGGATCGCGCTCGCCGAGTACACCATCACCGCGCCGAGCGCGGTGAGCGCGAGCAGCGCGCCGAGGAGGAGCCCGTCGATGTGGGCCCCGGCGCGCGGCGCGGACGTGTCCTCGGCTCGACTCATGAGAGCTCCGCGACGTGGCGGCGGAACGCGGCGCCACGCTCCTCGTAGCTGCGGAACTGATCGTAGCTCGCGCAGGCCGGAGAGAGGAGGACCGCGTCCCCCGGACGGGCGAGGGCCGCCGCCCGACGCACCGCGGCCTCGAGCGTGCCGCAGGGCTCGGTGGGGCAGAGATCGCCGAGCTCGCGCTCGACGGCGGGCGCGTCCTCGCCGACGGTGAGGAGCGCCTTCACGCGGCCGGGGAAGAGCGGACGGAGGGGGGCGTACGGCGCTCCCTTGCCGCGGCCGCCCATGACGAGCACGACGCGCGGCGCGCCGGCCGGGAAGGCGGAGAGGCCGACGTAGGTGGAGTCGACGTTGGTCGCCTTCGAGTCGTTCACCCACTCCACCCCGCCCCGCTCGGAGACGAGCTCGAGCCGGTGCGGCAGGCCGGGGAACGCGTCGAGCCCCGCCTGCACCGCGTCGCCCGGCACGCCGAGGAGCCGCGCCGAGAGCACGGCGGCCATCGCGTTCTCGCGGTTGTGCCGTCCGCGGAGCGCCCGGTTGGCCAGGCGGAACCGCTCGGGCGCGCCGCCGCCGCGCCGGACCCACAGCTCGGTCGCGCCGCCCGCCCCCGGCTCGCCGCCCGGATCGCGCGCGCCGTCGGGCGCGGGGGGGCCGAAGCCGAAGGTGTGCAGCGCGGCGCGCGAGCTCTCGGCCATGGCGAGCGCGCGCGGGTCGCGGGCGTTCGCGACGGCGTGGTTGTCCGCCTGCTGGAGCGCGAAGAGCCGCGCCTTCGCGGCGGCGTAGTCGTCCACGTCGCGGTAGCGGTCGAGGTGATCCGGGGTGACGTTCAGGATGGCCGCCACGCGCGGGCGGAGCGAGAGGAGCCCCTCGATCTGGAAGGACGAGAGCTCGAGGACGACCACCTCCGCGCCGCCGCCCTCGAGGACGTGCTCGCAGAGGGGGGTGCCGAGGTTCCCGCCGGTGAACGTCCGCCGGTGGCGCGCGAAGAGGGCGCCGGCGAGCGCGGTCGTCGTGCTCTTCCCGTTCGTCCCGGTGATCGCGACGATCGGCACCGCGGGGAGGAAGCGGGCGGCGAGCTCCGCCTCGCCCCACACGGGCACGCCTGCCGCGCGGGCCGCGCGGAGCTCGGGGATCGCCATGGGGACGCCGGGCGAGACCACGACGAGGTCGGCGTGCTCGAAGTCGGCGGGATCGTGGCCGCCGAGCGCGCGGCGCACGCTCGCGCCGGCGAGCGCGGCGAGCGGGGCGGAGAGGTGCTCCTCGCCGCGCCGGTCGGTGACGGTGACGCGCGCGCCCTCGCGCGCGCAGAGGCGCGCCGCCGCCACGCCGCTCTTGGCGAGGCCGACGACGGTGACGCGCTTGCCCTTCAGATCGGGGGTGCTCAAGGCCGCTACCTCAGCTTGAGCGACATGAGCGCCACGAGGGCGAGCATGATCGACATGATCCAGAAGCGCACGATGATCTTCGGCTCCGCCCAGCCCTTGAGCTCGTAGTGGTGGTGGATGGGCGCCATGCGGAAGATGCGCTTGCCGGTGGTCCGGAAGGACCAGACCTGCAGGATGACGCTGACCGTCTCGGCGAGGAACACGCCGTGGAGGATCGCGCTCGCCACCTCGTTCTTGGTGAGCACGGCGAGCATGCCGAGGCCGCCGCCGAGCGCCAGCGAGCCGACGTCGCCCATGAACACCGACGCAGGGTACGTGTTGTACCAGAGGAAGGCGATGCTGGCGCCGAAGATGGCCGAGCAGAAGACGCCCAGCTCCTCGGCCCCCGGGATGTACGCGATGCGCAGGTACTCGGCGAGGCTGAAGCCCGCGATGGTCGCGCCCGCGACGTACGAGAGCGCGAGGAACGTCATCGACGAGACGATCGTCGGGCCGATGGCCAGGCCGTCGAGGCCGTCGGTGAGGTTCACCGCGTTCGACGTGGCGACCACGACGAAGATCATGAACGGCAGGTAGAGCGCGCCGAGCGACGGCGCGAAGAGGTGCGTCGGCACGAACGGCAGCGTGAGGTGCAGGTCGACGAGGCTGCCCACCGTGACGAACGGGAACCCGTCCACCCGGCGGAGCTGCCCGTCGGTGAGGAACCCGTAGTAGACGACGAGCACCACGAGCACCTGGAGGAGGAGCTTCTTCTTCCCGGCGAGCCCCTTCGAGTTCTTCTTGGAGATCTTGAGCCAGTCGTCCCAGAAGCCGATGGCGCCGTAGCCGAGCGTCACGAGGAGCGCCGCCCAGACGAGCCGGTTCGCGAGGTCGGCGAAGAGCAGCGTCGACACGGTGACGGCGAAGAGGATGAGCGCGCCGCCCATCGACGGCGTGCCGGCCTTCTTCTTGTGCCGCTCCGGCGTGTCCTCGCGGACGTTCGTGTGCCCGTACTGGAGCACGCGCATCCGCTCGATGAACAGCGGCCCGAAGAGGAGCCCGATGAGGAGCGCGACGAGGCCCGCCGCCACGATGCGGAACGACGGGTAGCGCAGGACGTTGAAGAGCCCGAACTGCCCGGAGAGCGGGTAGAGGAGGTGGTAGAGCATCTAGCGGAGGGCCTCGACGAGCCGCTCGAGCTTCATGCCGCGGCTGCCCTTGACGAGGAGGACGTCGTTCGACGGCGCGATCGCGGCCCGGGCCCAGCGGACGAGCGCGTCCATGTCGTCGGTGTGGAAGGTCTCGAGGCCGGCGGCGCGCGCCGCCTCGGCGGTGGCGCGGGCCCTCGGCCCGAACGCGGCGAGGAGGGAGACGCCCGCGCGGGCGGCCTCCGCGCCGAGGGCGCGGTGGGCCTCCTCCTCGAACGCGCCGAGCTCGAGCATGTCGCCGAGCACCGCCACCGGCCGGGCGTCGGGCCGCGCGAGATCGACGAGCGTGCGGAGCGCCGCGGACATCGAGGAGGGGTTCGCGTTGTAGCAGTCGTCGACGAGCCGGAGGCCCGAGGCGAGCCGGTCGAGGCGCAGGCGGCGCCCCACCGGGCGGACCGCCGCGAGCCCCTGCGCGATCTCGCGATCGCTGCAGCCGAGGGCGACGCCGGTCGCCGCGGCCGCCGCCGCGTTCGCGGCGTTGTGCGCGCCCACCAGCGCCGGGATGTGCACCTCCACCTCGCGGTTGCCGATGCCGAGCACGAAGCGGAGCCCGTCGTCCCCCTGCGAGGCGATCTCGAGCACGACGACGTCGCCGCGCCGGCCCGCCGCCGCGGCGAAGGTGAGCATCCGGTGGCCGCTCGCCTGGGCGCGCCGCAGCATGCGGGGATCGTCCGCGTTGGCGATGACGATGCCGGTCTCCGGCAGCCCCCGGTACAGCTCGGCCTTCGCGTCGGCGACCGCGTCCAGGGTGCCGAGCCCCTCGAGGTGGGCGGGCGCGGCGAGCGTCACGACCCCCACGTACGGCTCGGCGATGGCGGCGAGGCGCGTGATCTCCCCGGGGTGGCTCATCCCCATCTCGACGACTGCCGAGCGGTGCTCCGGCCCGAGGCCGAGGAGCGTCAGCGGGACGCCCACCTCGTTGTTGAGGTTGCCCTCGGTCTTCAGGGCGGGGCCGCGCGTCGCCAGGATCGCCGCGATCATCTCGCGGGTCGTGGTCTTGCCGTTCGAGCCGGTGACGCCGACGACGGGGATCTGGAACCGGCGGCGGTGGTGGCGCGCGATGGCGCCGAGCGCGGGGAGGGTGTCCGGGACCGAGAGGAGCGGCAGCGGCGCCCCGGCCGGCGCGCGGCCGTCGGCCACGACCGCGGCGACGGCGCCCTTCGCGGCCGCCTCGGCGAGGTAGGCGTGCGCGTCGAAGCGCTCGCCCACGAGGGCGACGAACAGCGCGCCCGGCGCGAGCGTGCGGGTGTCGGTCGAGACGCCGGCGACCTCCGCGGGCGGGGCGCCGATCCAGCGCCCGCCGGTCGCGGCGGCGAGCTCGTCGGAGGAGAAGTGGGGGACGGTCATTGCGTCGCCATCATGCGGTGCGGAGGGCCCTCTGGGCCTCCTCGCGGTCGGAGAAGGGGTGCTTCGTCGTGCCGACGATCTGGTAGTCCTCGTGCCCCTTGCCGGCGATGAGCACGGCGTCGCCCGCGCGCGCGAGGGACAGGGCGAGCGCGATCGCCGCGCGGCGCTCCGGCTCGACGAGGAAGCCGCGCCCGCCGCCCTGCGCCGCCGCGGTCGTGAGCCGCGGCGCGCCCGCCCGCTCGAGGCCGGGCAGCACGTCCGAGATGATCGCGTCCGGCGCCTCGGTGCGCGGGTTGTCGCTCGTGACGACGACGAGATCGGCCCCGCGGGCGGCGACCTCGCCCATGAGCGGGCGCTTGCCGCGATCGCGGTCGCCGCCGCAGCCGAAGACGCAGAGGAGCCGGCGGGGTCCGGTGGCGCGGAGCGCCTCGAGGGCGCGCGCGAGCGCGTCGTCGGTGTGGGCGTAGTCCACGAACGCCGAGATGCCGCGGCCGTCGATCCGCTCGAGCCGTCCGGGGGCGCCGGGGGAGGCGGAGAGCCCGCGCGCGATCGCCTCCGGCGGGATGCCGAGGGCGAGCGCGAGCCCGGCCGCGCAGAGGAGGTTCTCGAGGTTGTGCGCGCCGACGAGCGGGGAGCGGATCGCGATCTCCCCCTTCGGCGTCACGAAGGTCGCCGCGATGCCGGCGAGCCCCAGGGCGACGCCCTCGGCGCGGAGGGCGTCCTCGGCGCGGGTGCCGTAGCGCCAGACGCGACGCCCGGGGCCGAGCTGGTCTGCGAGCCGGGCGCCGTACGGATCGCGCGCGTTCACCACGGCCACGCCGTCGGGTGCGAGGTGCTCCGTGAAGAGCCGGCGCTTGGCGGCGAAGTACGCCTCCATGTCGCCGTGGTAGTCGAGGTGATCGCGGGTGAGGTTCGTGAAGCCGGCGGCGGCGAAGCGCATGCCGGCGACCCGCTCCTGCGCGAGCGCGTGCGAGGAGACCTCGAGCACCACCGCCCGCGCGCCGGCGTCGCGCATCTCCGCGAGCACCGCCTGGATGGCCGTCGACTCGGGGGTCGTGTGCGTCGCCGTCCGCTCGACGCCGGGGAAGCGCTGCGTGACGGTGCCGAGCAGGCCGATGGGCAGGTCCGCCGCGCGCGCGCAGGCCTCGACGAGGTAGGTGATCGTCGTCTTGCCGTTCGTGCCGGTGACGCCCGCCACGCGGAGCGCGTCGGCGGGCCGGCCGTGGAAGTTCGCGGCGGCGATGGCCATCGCGCGGCGCGACGACGGGGCGAGGAGGAGCGTGGCCGGAGCGCACGCGATCTTCCGCTCGGCGACGACGGCCACCGCCCCGCGTTCCGCCGCCTGCGCGGCGAAGTCGTGGCCGTCGTGCACCGCCCCGGGGAGGGCGAAGAACACCGCGCCCGGGACGACCTCGCGAGAGTCCCCCGTGACGCGGGCGATCTCGGGATCGCCAGCCACCTCGCCTCGCGCGCCCGTTCCCTGGATGACTGCCGAGAGCTTCATCTCACCACACCGGAATGCAAGCCGCCCTCCGGAATCTCTTCCCCTGTGCGCTCGCCCGGTTACGCGCCGGCGTGTCACCTGGGACACGCGCCACGGCGCGGCGCGGCACATCTTACAGCAACGGGCTCCGGCGCTAGTGCCCGCCCGCAAGGCTTCCGGCCATGTGGGCGCCAGGTCACCCGGTCGGCGCGAGCCGCATCCGCACCCGGGTCCCGCGCTCGACCACCTTCCCCGCCGCCGGCCACTGCTGCACGACCCTGCCGGAGCCGTCTACCTCGGCGGCGAGGTCCGCCTGCTCGAGCGACCGGATCGCCGAGCGAGCGGGCAGGCCGGCGAGCGAGGGCACGGCCACGCTCGCGCCGTCCACGGGGGCGGCCGCGCGCGCCGCCAGCTCGACGGGGGGCGGCCCCTCCGGCTCCTCCTCGACGGGAGGCGCCGCCGCGAGCGCGAGCCGCTCGGCCTCCGGTCCGCTCGCGGGCACGCCCATGAGCCGCATGGCGTCCTCCACGATCTCGCGGAACGCGGGCGCCGCGACCTCGCCGCCGTGCACGTCGCCCTTCGGCTCGTCGAGGAACACGCCCACCACCACGCGCGGCGCCTCGGCGGGAGCGAACCCGACGAAGGAGCTGAAGTGCCGGTCCGAGGCGTAGCCGCCGGAGACCGGATCGACCTTGCGCGCGGTGCCGGTCTTGCCGGCGACGCGCCACCCGGCGAGCCGCGCGCGCTTCCCGGTCCCCTTCGGATCCTCCACCACCCCCACGAGGAAGCGCGTCATCGTCTCCGCGACGTCCGGCGGCACGGCCTGCCGGACCACCTCCGGCGACGCCGCCTGGAGCACCTCGCCCGTCGCCGGATCGACGACCCGGCGCACGGCGATGGGGCGCATGAGCTTGCCGCCGTTCGCGATGGCCGCCATGCCGGCGGTGATCTGGAGGGCGTTCGCCGTCAGGCCGTGGCCGAAGCTCTGGGTCGCGAGGGCGACCTCGGAGCGCGGCGGCGGGAGCTGGCCGCGGATCTCGCCGGGGAGCCCGACGCCGGTTCGCTCGCCCAGCCCGAACGCGGCGAGCGACTCGTGGAGCCCCGCGCGCCCCAGGCGCGCGCCGATCTTGGCGGCGCCGATGTTCGAGCTCACCGCCAGGATCTTCGACGCGCCCGCCCAGCCGAGCGCCTCGTGATCGTGGATGACGTGGGCCCCGATGGCGTAGCGGCCGTTGCCGCAGTCGATGGGGTCGAGCGGGTGGAGCGCGCCGCGCGCGAGGGCGCCGGCGATGGTGAAGGTCTTCACCGTCGAGCCGGGCTCGAAGGAGTCGGTGACGACGCGATTGCGGAGCTCCGCGCCGCGCTTGGGCGCGTTCGGGTTGGAGGGGGGATAGCTCGCCATGGCGAGCACCTCGCCCGTGCGCGGGTCCATGGCGACCGCCATGCCGGAGAGCGCCTGCGAGCGCCTCACCGCCGCGCCGAGCGAACGCTCCGCGGAGAGCTGGATGCCCTGGTCGAGCGTGAGCTCGACGCGCGCGCCCTCGCGGGCCTGCCCGGCGGTGGGCGCCTGGGCGAGGACGGTCTTGCCGGCGCCGTCGCGCAGGGACGGCACCTTCGCGGGCTCGCCGCGCAGCACCTCGTCGAGCCCGAGCTCAACCCCCTCGAGCCCCTCGCCGTCGTCGCCGACGAGGCCGAGGACCTGGCTCGCGAGCTCGAGCTTCGGGTAGTAGCGGCGCGTCTCCGGGACGAGCGCGACCCCGCGCACGCGGCTCGCCTTCAGGATCGCCTCGACCTGCGCGGCCTGCGACGGCGAGATCCGCCGCGCGATCCAGACGAAGCGGCTGCCCTTGGCGAGCTTCCTGCGGACGGCGCCCGGGTCGAGCTTCAGCGCCTGGCAGACCTTCCGGAGCGCCTCGCCGCGGCCGTCCTCCTTCTCGAGGACCACGGGATCGGCGAACACCGAGCGCGCGTCGGCGCTGCCCGCGAGGAGCACGCCGGAGCGGTCGGTGATGACGCCGCGCCGCGGCTTCAGCACGAGCTGGCGCCGGTACTGGTCGACCATCTCCTCGACGAGCGCGTCCCGGCGCAGCACCTGGAGCTGGAACGCGCGGCCGGCGACGATCGCGAAGCCGGCGGCCAAGAGGGCGGCCAGAGCGCCGATCCGGACGGCGATCCAGCGGGTCGCGCGCGGATCGGGCCCCGTGCGCAACGCGCTACCTCTCGCGCGGCACGGAGCGGCCCGCCCGCAGCGGGCCCCGGAGCGCGACGCGCTCGGAGTCCGCCGCGGGCCCCGCCGCCGCCCGCCCAGCCTTCGTGGAGAGGGATGGCTCCGCCGGCCCGGATCGGTGATCCACACCGTCCACGCCCGCCCCGCCCGCGCCCGCCGAAGCGGGGCGCGGGCCTGCCGCCCACACCGGACCGGAGTCCGGCGGAGCCATGCCCAGCTTGTTCCGAGCGAACTCCTCGAGCGCGCGCGGCGCGCGGAGGGTCTCCACCTCGATGCGGAGGCGGTCGTGCTCGGAGGTGAGCTTCGTGTGCTCGGCCTGCAGCGCGCCGAGCCGGTATCCCGCCGCGACCACGCGCGTGCGGGACCAGATGTGGAAGACGCCGAGGACCACGACGAGGAGCGCCGCCGTCGCCGCCCGGGCGACGGGCAGGGCGCTCGCGCGCGCCGCGGCGCGGGGAGGGGCCGCCGGGCGGCCGCGTGCGGGGGCGCGCCTCACCGGAGCTTCTCCACGGCGCGCAGCTTCGCGCTCCTGGCGCGGGCGTTCCCCAGGACCTCGTCGTCGGACGGTACGATCGCCTTGCGCGTCACCGCCGCGAACGCCGCGCGCGCGCCGCAGGCGCACACGGGCAGGTCGGGCGGGCAGGTGCAGGCCTGGGTGAGCGCGCGGAAGCGCTCCTTCACCATCCGGTCCTCGAGCGAGTGGAAGGAGATCGCCGCGGCCCGGCCGCCGACGTTCAGCATGGCGGGGAGCCCGTCGAGCCACGCCGCGAGGGCGCCGAGCTCGTCGTTCACCGCGATGCGGAGCGCCTGGAACGTGCGGGTCGCCGGGTGGATGCGCCGCGGCCATGCCTTGCGGGGGATCGCCTTCGCGACGATCTCGGCGAGGCGCCCGGTGTCGAGCCGCTCGTCGGACTCCACGGCGCGCTTCACCGCGCGCGCGATGGGGCGGGCGAACGGCTCCTCGCCGTACTCGCGGAGGATGCGCGCGAGCTCGCGCTCGTCGATGCGCCGGAGCAGGTCCTCGAGGCGCTCGCCCTCCTCGCCCATGCGCATGTCGAGCGGGCCGGGGCGCGAGAACGAGAAGCCTCGCTCCGCCTGGTCGAGCTGGGGGGAGGAGACGCCGAGGTCCACGAGCGCGCCGTCGACGCCGGCCAGGCCCAGCGCGGAGAGCACGTTCTTCGCGTCGCGGAAGTCGGCGCGCACCGCCCGGAACGCCTCGCCCCAGCGCGCGAGGCGCGCGGTGGCGGCCGCGAGGGCGCGCGGGTCCTTGTCGAGGCCGATCACGCGCGCACCCCGCTCGAGCAGGAGCTCCGAGTGGCCGCCGCCGCCGAGCGTCCCGTCGAGCAGGAGCTTGCCCGGCTCGGGGCGCAGGATCTCGACGATCTCTCTCGGAAGTACCGAAGCATGGACGAATTCCCCGCTCACGCCGCCCGGAAGGCCGCCTCCACGTCCTCGAACAGCTCGAGGTGCCCGCCCGCGCCGCCGGCGTGGACGAGATCACGGACGTAACGGCTCGCCCCCGCCGCGCGCAGCCCGGGGATCGCCTTGAGGAGCGCCGCGCCCGCGTAGTGGAGGTGCGTCACGTTCTTGAGGTCGATGACCACGCGGCGCCCGTCGTCGCGGGCGCGCCGCGCGATCGCGGCGATCGCCGACAGCTCGTCCTTCGTGAGCTCGTCCACGCCGCGGATGATCGTCACGTCGTCCTGGTGTCTCGCCTCGAACATCGCCCGTCTCCCTTCGCCCGCTAGACCTTCCCGAAGAAGTCGACCACCTGGTCGCTCGGGATCTCCTCAGCCACCTGCTGCTCGTACGCGGCCTTGTCGTAGAGGTGGATGGTCCGGCCCATCCCCACCCAGACGACGTCCTTCGCGAGCCCCGCCCACTCGCGGAGCGCCGGCGGGACGAGGACGCGGCCGTTCGCGTCGAGGTCCACCTCGTGCGCGGAGGACACGAACTTGAGGACGCTCCGCTGCGTCCTGGCGTCGAGCGGGGAGGCGTCCATCACCTTCTTCACGAGCTCGTTCCAGACGGACTGCGGGAGCGCCTGCACCGCGCGCCAGTGCGGGTACTGCATGAGCACGATCCGCGGCTCGCCCGCCGCGGCCAGCGCCTCGCGGAACTTCACCGGGAGGCTCGTTCGCCCCTTCGCGTCGATCGCGTGGTTGAAGGTTCCGAAGAACACGGGCTGGCCGATCCTGCCGCTCTGATCCGCTGCTTGCCACTTTTTCCCACTGAATGGTCCCGATCTACGGACAACGGCCGTCGAAGTCAACGGGCGCCCGGATCGGCCGTTTCACGGGCTGGCAATGCGTTCAGCGCGCGATCGCGGCCGGTTGGTGTAGGTGTTAGCGCACACGCGACCGGCAGGCGCTCGGGTCCCGTGGGGTCGCACGAAGGCTTGCTCGGGAGGCTGGCTGCCCGGGAGTGGGAGGGCGGCGCGAGGGGCTCGGGAGGGGCCGATCTGGATCACCCGGGAGGCTCGAGCGGGGGTCGCCGGCGGCTCGTCAGGGTCGGATCGGGGGTCGAAGTCGGGGTTGGGGGTCGAGGTCGGCGGTCGCAGCCGCCAGTCGAGGTCGGGATCGGGATCGGGAATCGTCCCCGCCCCGTCCGTCCCATTGCTCCCCGCCGGGTCCCTCCGTCATCCTGCCCGACCAACCCAGCGCGAGGTCTCCATGCCTTCACTCAAAGGGAAGACGCTCTTCATCACCGGCGCGAGCCGGGGCATCGGCAAGGCGATCGGGATCGCCGCCGGGCGCGAGGGCGCGAACGTGATCGTCGCCGCGAAGTCGAGCGTCCCGAACCCGAAGCTGCCGGGGACCATCCAGGGGACCGCAAAGGAGATCGAGGCGGCCGGCGGCAAGGCGCTCGCGGTCCACTGCGACGTGCGCGACGAGGCGGAGATCGCGGCGGCGGTGAAGGCCGCGCAGGAGCGGTTCGGGGGGATCGACGTGCTCGTGAACAACGCGAGCGCGATCTTCCTCGCCGGCACGGTCGAGACGCCGATGAAGCGCTACGACCTCATGCACCAGGTGAACGCGCGCGGGACCTTCGCCTGCTCCCAGGCGTGCATCCCGCTGCTCGAGAAGAGCGCGAACCCGCACATCCTGAACCTCTCGCCGCCGCTGTCCCTGAACCCGCGCTGGTTCGCGCCGCACGTCGCCTACACGATGGCGAAGTACGGCATGAGCCTGTGCGTGCTCGGCATGGCGGAGGAGCTGCGCGAGAAGGGGATCGCCGTGAACGCGCTCTGGCCGCGCACCGTCATCGCGACCGCGGCGCTGAACCTGCTCGGCGGCGAGGACACCGCGCGCCACGGCCGCACGCCCGAGATCGTCGCCGACGCGGCGATCGCGATCCTGAAGCGCGAGAGCCGGAGCTGCACCGGCAACTTCTTCATCGACGAGGACGTGCTCCGCGAGGACGGCGTGACCGACCTCGGCAAGTACGCGGTCGAGCCGGGGCAAGAGCTGATGCCGGACCTCTTCCTGGATTGATCGGCGACCGGGCGCCGTCGCCGCCCGGCGGGCTCGGCCCGGCTCAGTCCGCCGTCGCCCCGCCCACCTCGGCCTGCGCGTGCCGCGCCTGCTCCTCCATCACCATCTGCGAGATCTCGCGCTTCAGCGCGTTGAACTCCGGCGCGGCGGGATCGCGGGGGCGGGGGAGCGTCACCGGGACGATCCGCTTCACCGTGCCGGGGCGGTAGGTCATCACCACCACCCGGTCGGCGAGGTAGATCGACTCCTCGATCCCGTGCGTCACGAAGACGATGGTCTTGCGGAGCTTCGCCCAGATGCGCAGCAGCTCGTCCTGGAGGTTCCGGCGGGTGAGCGCGTCGAGCGCGCCGAACGGCTCGTCCATGAGGAGCATGGGCGAGTCGATGGCGAGCACGCGGGCGATGGCGACGCGCTGGCGCATGCCGCCGGAGAGGTCCTTCGGGAAGCGGTCGCGGAACTCGCGCAGGTTGAGCATGCCGAGGAGCGCGTCCACCCGCTCGCGCCGCTCGCGCGCCGGCACCCTCGCCATCTCGAGCCCGAAGGCCACGTTCTTCTCGACCGTCATCCAGGGGAAGAGCGCGTACTCCTGGAACACCATCGCCCGGTCCGGGCCCGGGGCGGTGACGGCCCGGCCGTTCGCGACGATGGTCCCGGAGGTCGGCGGCGAGAAGCCGGCGATGGCGTTCAGGAGGGTGGACTTCCCGCAGCCGGACGGGCCGAGGAGGCAGACGAGCTCACCCGGCTCCACGTCGAGGTCGATGCCGTCGAGGGCCACGACCTCGCCCTCGGATCCGCTGAAGACCTTGCGGACTCCGCGCACCTGGATGGCGGGCGCGGCGCCCGCGACGGACGCGGCCATCACCCCTCCACCCCCCGGTGCCAGCGCAGCAGCCACGCGTTGAGGCTGTTCATGCCGACGTCGATGCCGAGGCCCGCGAGCCCGATGCTGATCATCCCCGCGATCACCTTGTCGGACCAGAAGTACTCGCGCGCCTCGAGGATGCGGTACCCGAGGCCGGAGTTCACCGCGATCATCTCCGCGACGATCACCACGATGAAGGCGACGCCGAACCCGATGCGGACGCCGGCGAGGATGTACGGCATCGCCGCCGGCACCATGACGCGCCAGAACAGCGTCCACTCCGAGGCGCCGAGGTTCCGCGCGGCGCGCACGTAGATGGCGTCCACGTTCCGGACCCCGGCGATGGTGTTCATGAGGATGGGGAAGAAGGCGCCGAGCGAGATGAGGAAGAAGGCGGGCGGGTTGCCGAGGCCGAACCAGAGGATCGCGAGCGGGATGTAGGCGATGGGCGGGATCGGCCGGAGGATCTGCACGAGCGGGTTCATGAGCTCGTACACGATGGGCTTCGCGCCCATGAGCAGGCCGAGCGGGAGCGCCAGCACGGCGCCCACGGCGAACCCGCCCGCGACTCGGATGAGGCTCGCGAGCGCGTCGTGCGGCAGCTCGCCGGAGAAGAGCCAGCGGAGCCGGCTCCCCTCCGCCGGGTCGTAGGGCGCGAGCGGGCGGGCGTAGTCGATCCAGCGGACGAGCACCTGCGACGGCGCGGGGAGGATGATGGGCGAGACCCAGCCCGCGCGCGAGATGCCCTCCCACGCGACGAGCACGATCGCGGGGACGAGGAGCTGGCGCGCGAGCCGGGCCGCGTGGGAGCGGGCGGTCTTCACTTTTCGGACTTGGCCTTCGCCTTCTGGAGCAGATCGAGCTTCACCCAGTCCTTCGCGCTCGGCGGGCGCTGCAGCTTGCCGACCCCGTACTTCACCATCAGGTCGGTCGTCGTCTGCACGTGCTCCACCGTGATGTCGTGCGTGAAGGGCGAGTTCGCGATCGCGTCCTTGTAGTCCTGGCTCGTGATCTGCCCCTTGAACATCTGCTCCACGACGTACTTCTCGGCGAGCTTGGGATCGGCGAGGAACTTGTTCGTCGCGTCCACGAAGCAATCGAGCACGCGCTGCGCGACGTCCGGCTTCTCCTTGTAGAGCTTCTCGGTCATCACGAGCGCGCGCACCGGCTCGCCGAGCGGCGTGTCGTACGGCTTCAGGAGCTCGCGCCCGAACCCCTTGTTGATGGCCTGCGACGACTGCGGCTCGGACTGGCACATGGCGTCGATCTGCTTCTGCATGAGCGCCTGGTTCAGGTCGGCGAACGGCAGGTAGACGAGCTGGACGTCCTTGCCCGGGCGGTCGGACCACGTGAGCCCGTGCTTCGAGAGCTCGGCGAGGAGCAGGAGCTCCTGCGCCCCGCCGCGCGCGACGCCGACCTTCTTGCCCTTCAGATCGGCCACGGACTTGATGGGCGCGTCGGTCGCGGCGACGAGCCTGGCGCCGCCCTTCGCGAAGCCGGCGACGATGTAGATCTGGCCGCCGCCGGCTCGGTTCGCGATGGCGGCGTCCGCGGCGCTCGCGGCGAGGTCCACCTCGCCCTTCACGATGGCGGGGAAGATGTCGATGCCCTTCGGAAAGACGATCTCCTCGACCTTGAGGCCGAACTTCCCGCAGTGATCCTTCATGTACGAGACCGCGCCGTAGTGCGCGAACTTGAGGTTGCCGAGGCGGACGACGTCCTCCGCGCGGGCTGACCCGGCGAGGGCGAGCGCGAGCGCGGCGAGGGCGAGACGGGGCATGGGGGATTCCTCCGGTGGGCGTATCGGGCGCAGCTCCGCAGGCACCGACGTGGGGCGTACATGCTGGCTTACGCCGCGAGCGAGGCCCTCGCCGGTCCCCCATGGGGCGCCCGGGCGGGCGGCGGCTCCGCGCCGGGCACGACGCGCCGCGCAATCAGCCCTGCTCGGCTCGCGCGGTCGTGGGCGCCGGCGTCGGGCGCGCCTCGACGCGCCCGGCCTCCCCGCTCCGGAGGAGCGCGAGCCGGTACACGGCGGGCGCCACGATCTCGTTCATCGCCACGACCCCGAGCGCCACCGCCGAGGCCTCGCCCCCGAACTCCGGGAACGCCCGCGCGAAGAGGAGCGCGAGCGCGAGCGCGACCCCGGCCTGCGGCAAGAGCCCGAACGGCGCCCAGCGGGCCACCTCCGGCGGCGCGCCCGCCGCGCGCGCGCCCATCCGTCCGGCGATGAGCAGCGAGGCCGCCCGCACCGCCACGATCGCGAGCACCGGCAGCGCGACCGGCGGGACCGCCGAGAGGTGCAGCTTCGCGCCGGTGACGGCGAAGAAGATGACGTACACCGGCAGGGACGCCCCCGAGACGAGCTCGTGCAGCTCGTCCCCGTGCCGCGTGAGGTTGCGCACGAGGACGCCCGCGGTGAGGGAGACGAGGAGCGGGTCGAACCCGATGCGCTGGCCCACCTCGGCGACCACGAAGGCGGCGGCGAGCACGAAGAGCGTCGCGCCCCGCCGGACCCAGCGCAGGTAGGCGGCGAGGAGCGCCGCGAGGACGAACCCCGCCACGATCGAGCCGAGGAGCTCCCAGGCGATGTGCCCGACCGCGGCGCTCGCCCCGCCCGCGACCCCGAGCGCCGCCTTCGCGGCCGCGGAGGCGAGGGCGAAGAGCACGATGACGAACAGGTCCGCGAGGACCACCACCCCGAGCACGACGCGCGTCACGGGGCCGTCCGCGCGGAGCTCGTCCGAGAGCGCGACCACCACCGCCGGGGACTGGGCGACGAGCACCACGCCGAGCACGAGCGCGACCGCGGCGGCCTGGAGGGCCGGCAGCGCGGAGAGGAACGGGAGCTGACCGCGCAGGAGGAGCAGGGTCGCGGCGATGGCGAGCGCGCCCCCGACGACGCCCATCGCGGTGGTGATCCCGATGGTGCGCGCGAGCGGCCGGATGCGGGCGAGGCGCAGCTCCGTCCCGGCGGTGAGGGCGATGAGCGACACCGCCACCCCGTTCACGATCTGGAGGTTCTCGACGACGGCCGAGTCGAGGAACCCGAGCACGGACGGGCCGACCACGACGCCCGCCGCGATGTAGCCGGTGAGCTTCGGGAGCCGCACCGCGGCGAAGATCCGGCCGGAGAGGAAGGCGGTGAGGAGCAGGTAGCCGAAGCCGAGGGAGGTCCCCGCGGGCGGGGCGCCGCCCGTCGAGAACGTGCGCGCCGCGTGCATGAGGCCGGCGAGGAGGGCGAGGAGGACCGCGTCGATCACGGCGTCGGCTCCCCGCGCGGCTCGGGGGCGGGCGCGATCCGGCCCCGCCCGAACGTGTGGACGAGCGCCTCGGTGGCGAGCGCGCCGCCCACGACCGCCACCACCGCGTCGGCGATGGAGCCGCCGGGATAGAGGAGCTGCGCGTTCACGACGATGGCGATCGCGAGCGACCCGACCGGCGCCACGATGACGACGCGGCGGGCACCCGCGTCGAGGTCGAGCGCGCCCATGCGCACCGCCACCCTCGCGCCGGCCCAGCGCCCCAGCAAGCGCGCGCCGACGAACACCGGGATGAGGAGCCAGCCGGTGACCGACCGGGTGGGCCAGAGCGCGCCGAGGATGACGAGGAGCACGAGGTAGACCGGGCGCTCGAGCAGGTCGAGCACGGCGCGGAAGCGCGCCTGGTGCTTCCCCGGGAAGTTCGCGAGGATCACGCCGGCCACGAAGCAGACCACCACCGACGAGAGGTGCAGGTAGCCCGCGAGGCCCGACGAGAAGGCGACCGAGCCGAGCGTCAGCACGGAGAACTCGGGCCCGCTCCGCGCCCGGCGCAGCAGGACGAGGACGACGAGGCCGAGCAGCGTGCCCGCGCCGGCGGTGAGCATGAGCCACGCCGTCCCGGGGAGCCGCCAGGTCACGGCGTCCCCCTGCGGGCGGAAGTACGCCGCGACGAGGGCGAGCCCGAGGATGCCGGCGATCTCCTCGAGCCGGACGATCCGGCCGAGGACCGCGACGGCGGCCGGCGGCGTGCGAGCAGGCAGGAGGTGCGGGACCGTCGCGGCCGTCATCGAGGCGGCCGTGCCGAGGACGAGCGCGTCGCGCAGGAACACCGGGTCGCGGAGCCGCTCCGCGAGCGGGCCGGCCGGCAGGAGCACCGCGGCTGCGCCGGCGACGACCGCGGCGAACGGCAGCGAGCTGAGCAGCGCGGCCGACGCGACCGCTCGCTCGTCGGTGCCAGAGAGCTCCCGCGCGTCGAGCCGGAACCCCACGATGAAGCCGATCCAGCCGAGGCCGAGCCGCAGCACCGGGGCGAGCTGGGCGAGCACGTCGTCCGACAGCACGGCGAACGGCGGCGCGCGGGCGATCATCCCGAGCGCGATGAAGGGGAGCCCGGCGGCCACGAGCTGCGAGACGCGGATGCGCCGCTCCCAGCGCACCACGGCCGGGTGCGCCGCCGCGTAGGCGAGGGCGACGAGCAGCGCGAGCCCGATGATGGTGCGGATGACCACCGCCGGCCGCTGCGGCGGCGTGACCGCCTCGGGTCGCTCGGGCGACTCGAGCACCGGCGCGAGCGACGGGTTCGGCGCCGCGGGCGGGAGGGCCCGCGGCGGGGGACGGTCGGGCGTCGGCTCGTGGGGAGCGAAGTCGAGGCGCGGGAAGGCCGGATCGGCGGGGGCGTCCGCGGGGGCGGGGAGCGGGGTCGGAGTCGCGGTCGCGTCCTGGGCCTGCGTCGGGGCCGGGGCCGGGGCCGGCGTCGCCGTCGATACGGAGCCTGGTTGCGCGCGCGGCTCCGCGGCCACGGCCGGAGCGGCCGAGGCGACGAGGAGGCAGGCGGCGAGCGTGGCCGCGGCGAGGCGCGCGCCGCCCGGGAGCATGCGGCCGGGCAAAGCTAGAGCTTCACCTTCGGGAGGTTCGCGAGCGAGGCCGCGACCTTCTCGGCGGGGTACTCGGCGTCCTCGAGCCGCCCCGCGAAGTAGTCGTCGTAGGCCGCCATGTCGACGTGCCCGTGGCCGGAGAGGTTGAAGAGGATCACCCGCTCCTTGCCCTCCTCCTTCGCCCGGAGCGCCTCGTCCACGGCGCCCCGGATCGCGTGCGACGACTCGGGCGCCGGGATGATCGCCTCGGTCCGCGCGAAGAGGGTGGCGGCCTCGAAGCAGCCGAGCTGGCCGACCGCGCGCGCCTCGACGATCCCGTGGTGGACGAGCTGCGACACGAGGGGCGACGCGCCGTGGTAGCGCAGGCCGCCGGCGTGGATGCCGGGCGGCATGAAGTCGTGACCCAGGGTGTACATCTTGGTGATGGGCGCCATCCGGGCGGTGTCGCCGTAGTCGAAGGCGTAGACGCCCTTCGTGAGCGTCGGGCAGGACGACGGCTCGACCGCGACGATGCGGACCTGCTTGCCGGCGGCCTTGTCGGCGACGAAGGGGAACCCCACGCCGGCGAAGTTCGAGCCGCCGCCGTGCGCGGCGACGATGACGTCGGGGTAGTCGCCGGCGAGGGCGAGCTGCTCCTTCGCCTCGAGCCCGATCACCGTCTGGTGCAGGCAGACGTGGTTCAGCACGCTGCCGAGCGCGTAGCGGGTGTCCTCCCGCGAGACGGCGTCCTCGACCGCCTCCGAGATGGCGATCCCGAGCGACCCGGGGCTCTCCGGGTCCTGCGCGAGGATGGCGCGCCCGGCGGCGGTGCGGGGGGAGGGCGAGGGCACCACCTCCGCGCCCCAGAGCTGCATCATGCTCTTCCGGTAGGGCTTCTGCTGGAACGAAACCTTCACCATGTAGACGGTGCACTCGAGCCCGAACATCCGGCACGCGAGCGCCATCGAGCTGCCCCACTGGCCGGCGCCGGTCTCGGTGGCGATCCGCTTCGTGCCCGCGAGCTTGTTGTAGTAGGCCTGCGGCACGGCGGTGTTCGGCTTGTGCGAGCCCGCCGGTGAGACGCCCTCGTACTTGTAGTAGATGCGCGCGGGGGTCCCGAGCGCCGCCTCGAGCCGGTGGGCGCGGAAGAGCGGCGAGGGGCGCCACAGCGCGTAGATCCGCCGGACCTCCTCGGGGATGGGGATCCACCGCTCGCCCGACATCTCCTGCTCGAGGACCGCCGGCGGGAAGAGCGGGAGCATGTCCGCGGGCGTCACGGGCGCGCCGGTGCCGGGGTGGAGCACGGGCGCCGGGGGCGCGGGGAGGTCCGCCACCACGTTGTACCAGTGGGTGGGGATGCGGTCCTCGCCGAGCAGGTACTTGGTCTGCTGCATGGGTCTCCTCGAGGAAAAAAAGAGGCCGATTAGCGCAGGTGGAGGCGCAGCGCGTCAAGAGCCCGGGCTCCGGGGCGGCGGGAGAGCGCCCGGTCGTTCGCGCGAGCGGGGCCGGTCAGGCCATCACCTCGCCGCCGTCCACGTGGATCGCCTGCCCGGTGATGGCGCCGTTCGACGCGAGGAGCACGGCGACGTCCGCGACCTCCTCCGGCAGGGCGGCGCGGCCGAGCGGGTTCTCGCGCAGCATCGCCTCGCGTGCCTCCGCCTCGCTCCGCCCGGTGGCGATCGCCACGTCGTGCGCCGCCTCCTGCATCATCCGCGTCTCGGTCCAGCTCGGGCAGATCGCGTTCGCCGTGACGCCCTTGCGCGCGCCCTCGAGCGCGAGGCTGCGGGTGAGCCCGATGAGCCCGTGCTTCGCCGCCGCGTAGGCCGCTCCGTACTTGAGGCCGATCTTGCCGGCGACCGAGGCGACGTTGATCACGCGGCCGAAGCGGCGCTCGTACATGCCGGGCAGGCAGGCGCGGGTGAGCACGAAGGGCGCGGTGAGGTCCACGGCGAGGATGCCGTCCCACTGCGCGTCGTCGAGCCGCTGCAGCGGCGCGCTGCCGTGGATGCCGGCGTTGTTCACGAGCAGGTCGACCGGCCCGAGCTGCGCCTCGACCTCCCGCGGCGCCGCCGCCACGCGCGCGCGGTCGGACACGTCGAGGGGGAAGAAGTGCGTCCGCCGGCCCAGCGCGGCGATCTCCGCCGCGACCGCCTCGATCTCGGGCACGGTCCGGGCGGCCACCGCGACGTCTGCGCCCGCGCGCGCGAGCGCGATCGCGATCGCCCGCCCGATGCCCCGTCCGCCGCCGGTCACGAGCGCGACCCGTCCTTGCAGGGACTGCATGCTGCCTCCTCGGTGTGAGGTGTGAGGGAACCTTCGGACGATATCGGCGGGCGGGCGCCGCTCGCAACGAGCCGGCTCGAACTTCGCGGCCCAGAGGGCTCCCGTGACCGGCGCGCACGTCGCACCCGGTGCGAGCATCGCCCACCCCTCCCGCCCGGCCGAAGAGCGTCCCGAGACCCCATGACGCCCGAGAAGGGTTCACCCGTAGCGCGTGCCACGTTCGCCCTATCGAGCGATGATGCCTCGACAGTCCGGAGGCACCGTGAACGACGACATCCGCTCCCGCTCGATCCCCCTCGCCGCCGCCAGCTCCGGGGAGTCCGCCGCCGTGGCCGTCCCGCGGGTGCTCGTCGTCGAGGACAACACGCTCGTCGCGTCGATGTACGAGGCCGCGCTGCGGCGGCTCTCGAGCGCCGACCGGCGACCGCTCGCCATCGAGCGCGCGCGCGACGGCGGCGAGGCGCTCGCGCGCCTCCTGCGCGCGCCGACGGTGGACCTCGTCGTCACCGACGTCTTCATGCCGACGATGTCCGGCGTGGCGCTCGTCGAGCGGATCCGCGCCGCGCCGTTGCTCGCCGCGCTCCCCGTCATCGCGGCCTCGAGCGGTGGCGCGAGCGAGGAGGCGCGGCTCGCCGCGCTCGGCGTGGCGCGCTTCCTGCGAAAGCCCGTGAGCTACGAGGCGCTCGCCGACGCGGTGCGCGAGGCGCTGCGCGCGCCCGCTTCCCCCGCGGGGGCCACGAGCTCCGCGGGGTTGACGTCGCGCGAGCCGATGGCCATCCATCGACTACACGCGATACCGGTCTCACGCCGGTAAACCGAGGAGTGGTCGCCCCCGGTACCATCGCTGCAAGGGTCCGCCTTCGCGCGGACCCTTTTCATTTGCGGCGAGCGCGCCGAGCACCTCGCCGCCCGCCTCGACCTCCGCGCGGGTTGCCGGATGCGTGCCTCCGGGCTAACGTCGCGCGTCCCTCACGGCTGGCGAGCGGAGAGCGCATGACGTCACGGATTCACACCGCTGTGATGGAGTAGCCGATGGCGCCTCGCGTACGCGCCGAGGATCACGGCCCGGTCCGCGTCCTCGTCCTCGACAACGCGGCGAAGCGGAACGCGCTCGACTTCCAGGCGCTGGAGGAGCTCGAGGCCGCGTGCGTCGCGGCGTCGGACGGCGGCGTGCGCTGCCTCGTCTTGCGCGGCGCCGGCGAGGAGGCCTTCTCCTCCGGCTTCGACCTCGCCGAGATCTCGCTCACCTCGGCGCGCGGCGAGCGGCCCGACGAGGCGGTCGAGCGCACCGCCGCGGCGCTCGACGCGGTGCCGTGCCCGACGGTGGCGTTCCTGAACGGCGGCGCGTTCGGCGGCGGGTTCGAGCTCGCGGTCACCTGCGACCTGCGCGTCGCGCGCGCGGGGGTGAAGCTCGGGATGCCGCCCGCGAAGCTGGGCGTCGTGTACCCGGAGGGCGGCCTGCGGCGCTTCGCCGATCTCGTCGGGGCGGCGCGCACGCGCGAGCTGTTCTTCACGGGGCGCCCGATCGACGCCGAGACCGCGCTCGCCTGGGGGATCGTGAACCGCGTCGCGTCGGCGGAGGCGGCCGAGGGGGACGCGCTCGCGCTCGCCGCCGACATCGCGGCCAACGCGCCGCTGGCGGTGCGGGGCATGAAGCGGATCCTCCGGCTCCTCGAGGGCGCGCACGAGCGCGGGCTCTCGGACCCGGAGCGCGGGGAGATCGCGGACCTCAGGCGGCGCGCCTTCGAGAGCGCGGACATGCGCGAGGGGCGGGCCGCCTGGCAGGAGCGGCGCCGGCCGCGCTTCAGGGGCGAGTGAGCGCCGCGGGCGGCGCGGGGGGAGCGGTCGCGGTCCCGATGGCGTACCCCGCGGCCGCACCGAGCAGGAGCGCGGCGAGGCCCGCGACGAGGGCGCGCCGGGCGATCGCGCCCGCGCCGTCCCCCGGGGCGGCGCGGG
>NZ_JALCZC010000040.1:0-38358 GCF_022690805.1 Anaeromyxobacter sp. SG66 | reverse complement strand
GCGGCGAGGGCGCGCCGGGCGGCGATCTCGGCGGCCGCTCCATCGCCGTCCGCCTGCGCCTGCGCGGCCTCCGAGATGCCGGAGAGCCAGTCGCACAGCGGCTCCCGCGCGGCGGCCCGGGCCGACCCAACCCAAAGTAAAGCAAGCAACGCAAGACCCACGCGGACGTAAGCCCCGGCGCGTGCAAATCTTTCCTGATCGCGCTCAGGAATGGGTTCACTCGGCGTCCGGTGGGGCTTGACTCGCTGCATCGAGCGGCGCCATATAGCGCGCGCGCCCGGCCCCTGTCGATGAGGGGCTCGCGCGAGCCACGGCGCTTGCACCGGCGCCGGGTCGTACGCCGGTTCTCGAGGGGGGACCGGGACGATCGGACGGGGGAGAGCTGCGCCTTCGCGCGGCTTGGAGGGATGGCCCGGCCATCCAGAGGAGTCCATCGTGCTCGACAAGCCTTGCCCCACCGAGCTCACCGCTCCGATCAACCCCGACCGTGGTGTCGAGGGTCACCGCAACCTCTTCTGCAACTACTACGACGCCTGTCTCGACGAGGCCGTGAAGCAGGGCTGGAACAGCTGGACCTGCACCCGCTGCCCCCTCCACGCCCTGCAGCCCGAGGTCGAGGGGGGACTCGAGAGCTACGCCACCCAGCGGAGGCTCGTCTAGCCCCGCCGGACGCACACGGCAGCCCCGGCCGACCCGGGCGCGCGCGACGGGCGCCGCATCGAGCGCTTCAGTCCGTGTAGATCACCGCGATCCAGAGCCGCCGCGCGCCGTAGCGCCGGCTGTCCCCCGTCGCCACGCCGACCCCCACGCGATGGAAGCGCGGGTCGGGCAGGTTGCGCGAGCGGATCGTCTCCGCCGGGGCGCTCGCCACGAACACGTCCACCGCCGAGAGGGCCCGGCCGGCGAGCGCCCGCGCGCCGAGGTCGCCTGCCTCGGGCGAGTCCGCGCGCCGCATCGTCTCGGCGGCCTCGCGCGCCAGGGCGTCGAGCGCGGGATCCCCGAGGAGCGGCGGGCGCCCGAGCCGGGCGCGCTCGCGCCAGAGCGCCTCGCGGACGCGCGCGTCGGGGAGGAGCGCGCTCTCCCCGCCGTCGTCGGGCGGCTGCACGAGGATTTCGGTGACGTAGACGGCGGGCGCGCCGGAGCGGAGCGTGCCGTGCGCGAGGCCCACGCCCACGAGCGTCGCCGGCGCGAGGAGGTTCGCGAGGTGCGCCGGGCTCTCCTCGATCTTGGCGTGCGCCAGGAGCGCGCGCGGCGCCTGGGCGACGTTCTCGTACGCGAAGCGGTACGCCACCCCGGCGTGCCGGAGCCGATCGCCGACCTCGCCCGAGCCCGGGAGGACGTGCGCCACCGTCGCCGCGTCGCGCATCGCGGCGCTGTGCCGGCGAGCCACCGCGGCGAGCTCCGCCGAGGCCGCGACCGGCGGCAGGCCGCGACGGCGGCGCGTCGCGTTGATCGCGCGGACGATCGCCGCCTCCGCGGCGGCAGGGTCCCCGGGATCGGCGGCCGCGCGCGCGGGGCCTTCCGGCGCCTCGACCGTGGCGCCGCCCGCCGCGACGGTCAGGATCGCGGCGACCTCGGGCCCGCGCGGGCCCTCGCCGACGACCTCCACCGTGTACCGCCCGCGCTCAGGGAAGGAGAGCCGCGCTCGAAAGCCGCTCCCGCGCGCCTCGGTGTCCACCTCGCGCACGTCGCCCGCCGGGAGCGTGACGAACACGCGGGCGGCGCGCAGGCCGCGCGCGAGCCTGCCGGAGAGCACCGCCGAGGTGCCCGCGGACACCTCGCGCGGGAACGGCTCGAGCCCGACCTTGCGCTGGGCCGCGAGCACGAACGCGTGGAGCACGCCGTCGCGCTCGACGGCCCCGGCCCCGACGTGGCTCGCCGTCGAGCCGGGCAGGAGGCGCGCCAGCGCGTCGGCGGCGTCCTCGGGGCGGGCGCGCAGCGCGTACACGGAAGGTGACGGGTCGAAGGAGAGAGCGCGCGCGAGCGCCGCGCGCGAGGCCGGCCCGGAGCGCGCCTCCGGATCGCCCGCCGCGGCTCGGGCCGCGAGCTCTCGCGCCGCGAGCGAGAGCGCCCCGGAGGACTGCGCGCCGCCCAGGCGCGCGCGCGCGACCTCGAGGAGCCGCTGCTCGACGGGGGCGAGCGCCGTCTCCGGCTCGGGGCCGTAGCTCCCCTGCGCGGGCGCCGCCGTGCGCGGCGGCGCAGCTTCGGACGAACGTGGGGCGGGAGCGGAGGCGCCAGGAGAACGCGGCGAGGCGCACCCCTGGAGGAGAGCCGCGACCGAGCACGCGAGCGCGGCGAGCGTCCGGGCGCGCGTCGGCGCTCCCGTGCGCATCAGGGCTCCGGGGCCACGCGCACCTCGAGCCCGCGCGCGACGGCGCGACCGAGGCGAGCGTTCACGCGCTCGCACAGCGGCCTCTCGAGGGCGACGAGCTGAGCCGCCCACTCCTCCGAGCGAACGAGCACGAGGAGGCGGCCGTCGCGCAGCAGGCCTCGCATCGAGACCTCGCGCGCGAGGCGCGGTCCGCAGGCATCGGCGAAGGCGGTGATGAGCGCTGCCCCTTCCGCGGCGGGCCAGTGCGCGAACGCATCGGCGAGCACGGCAGCGACGGTTCGGCGGCGGCCTCTCACGGGGGTGGCAACCTACGGTCAGCGCGCGACATGCGTCAAGCAGCCGCGCCGTGGCGCACGTCTGCGGCAACGGGTCGCGGCCGGCGCCGCACGCGTTCGGGTGTGGTAGTTTCGCCTGGAGGTATCGGCTGATGCGCGTGCCGCAGTCCCAGATGGCGACCGTGGAAGCACCCGCGACCCCCCCCGTCCTACAGCACGCGACGCCGCACGGCGAGACGCGCGTCGGGCGCGCGCGGCTGAACCTCTCCTGGATCGTCCAGCTCCACTGGTGGGCGATCCTCGGCCAGGTCGTGATCGTGGTCGGCGCCTCGTCGTGGACGCACATCGGCGTCCCCCTCGTGCCGCTCGTCGCGATGCTCGTGCTCGAGGTCGGCGGCAACCTCGCGCTCCGCGCGTGGGCGCAGCACGCCAGCCCGAACGCCACGAGCGCGAGCGTCGCGGCCGTCATGTTCCTCGACGCCGCGGTGCTCACCGTCCTCCTGGATCTCACCGGCGGCGCCTCGAACCCGTTCTCGACGCTCTACCTCGTGAACGTCGCGCTCGGGGCGGTCCTCCTGCCGCCGCGCTGGTCCTGGACGCTGATGGTGGCGAGCCTCGCGGGGTTCGCGTCGCTCTATTTTCACGAAGAGGCGACCTCGCCGGCGCACCACATCCGCACGCACATGGACCCGGCGCAGATGATGGACTCGCACCTGCGCGGCATGTGGGTCGCGTTCGCGATCGCGTCGGTGTTCATCGTGTTCTTCGTCCAGCGCGTCTCGCGTGCGCTCGCCGCGCGCGAGCGGGAGCTGCAGCAGGCGCGGGCGCTCGTGGATCGGCGCGAGAAGCTGGCCTCGCTCGCGACGCTCGCCGCGGGCGCGGCGCACGAGCTCTCCACGCCGCTCTCCACGATCGCGGTCGTGGCGAAGGAGCTGCAGCGCTCGCTGCCCGAGGACGTGCCCGCCGAGGTGCGCGGCGACCTCCAGCTCGTCCGCGAGCAGGTGGGGCGCTGCCGCGACATCCTCGATCGCATGTCCGCCAACGCGGGCGAGCACGCCGGAGAGCCGCTCGCGCCGATGAGCGTGCGCGTCTGGGTGGAGACCGCGCTCGACGGGCTTCCGGCGCGAGAGCGCGTCGAGCTCGCGCCCGAGGAGGGCTCGCTCGACGCGTGCCTCGTCGGGCCGCCGCGCGCGCTCGGCGACGCGCTCCGGGGCCTGCTCAAGAACGGTATCCAGGCCTCGCCTCCGGACGAGCGCGTGACGCTGCGGCTCGCGGCGACGGAGGGCTGGGTTCGCGCGCGGGTGGTGGACCGCGGGCGCGGCATGACGACCGACGTGCTCCGGCGCGTCGGCGAGCCGTTCTTCACCACCAAGAGTCCGGGGGAGGGCATGGGGCTCGGGCTGTTCCTCACCCGGGCCCTCGTCGAGCAGCTGGGGGGAAGCTTTCAAATCACCTCGCGCCCCGGAGTCGGGACCGAGGCCTGCATCGATCTGCCGGCGGCGGAGGCCGCCGAGAGGAGCGGCACATGAACATCGAAGGGACGACGCACGAGACGCTGCCGAGCATCCTGCTCGTGGACGACGACGAGGTCCTGCGCGAACGCCTGGCGACGGCCATCCGCGCCCGCGGCTACGAGGTCCGCACCGCCGGGAGCGCCGACGAGGCGCTGCGCGAGGCGGCGAAGGAGTCGCCGGAGATGGCCGTCCTCGACCTGCGCATGCCGGGCGGAGGCGGGCTCGATCTGCTGAAGGAGCTGCGCCGGCACGATCCCGCGACCCGCGTGCTCATGCTCACCGGCTACGGCAGCATCTCCACGGCGGTGGAGGCGGTCCGCGAGGGAGCCGTCGGGTATCTCCCGAAGCCGGCCGACGCCGACGAGATCCTTGCCGCGCTGAACGGCACGAACACCGCGAAGCAGTCCGGCGTCGAGACGCCCTCGCTCGCGCGCGCCGAGTGGGAGCACATCCAGCGCGTGCTCACCGACTGCGGCGGCAACATCTCCGAGGCCGCACGGCGGCTCGGGATCCACCGGCGCTCGCTGCAGCGGAAGCTGCACAAGTATCCGCCCTCGCGCTGATCCGAGCGCTCGCACGGGCGGCGTGCTGGACGGGGTACCGCCGGCACGTCGCTCGCCGCTCCGCCGGCCCTGGAGGGGCGTCCCTGGGCGCCGCGCCGCCCGTGGACGCCCTGAATCCTTTCGCAGACCGGCGGGTCCAATCTTTCGTGTGGCGCCGAGGGCCGATGGACGGCGGGGGGCGCTGAAAGGGATTGGAGATGGGGAACACGACGGTCGAGATCACCGGCAAGAACTTCAAGGAGACGGTCGAGAAGGACGGCATCGTCCTCATCGACTGGTGGGCGCCCTGGTGCGGGCCGTGCCGGGTGTTCGGACCGACGTACGAGAAGGTCGCGGGGAAGCACCCGGACATCACCTTCGGCAAGGTGAACACCGAGGTCGAGCAGGAGCTGGCCGGTGCGTTCGACATCCGCTCCATCCCCACGCTCATGATCCTGCGGGACAAGGTGCTCCTGTTCTCCCAGCCGGGCGCGCTGCCGGAGGCCGCCCTCGAGGATCTCATCCGCCAGGTCCGGACGCTCGACATGGAGAAGGTCCGCGCCGAGATCGCCGCGCAGGAGCGCGACGGCGCCGCGAAGCGCGCGTCCATCTAACGGGGGGCTGCGCCCCCCGCCCCGCCGAGCGAAGCTCGTCGGGGCCCCGCCCCCGCTCGCCGGGTCCCGTGCGCCGCCGCGAGCGGCTTCGCCGCTTCCGCGGCGTCGCCCCGGCGGCTCGCTTCGCGCGCGCAGGTGCGACACAGCAAAAGGGCGGGCGCCCCTGCGGCCGCCCGCCCTTCGTTCATCCTGCCGGGATTAGCTAGTAGCCCTTGCTCGGGGGCGGAGTGGTGCCGCTCGAGCCGGAGCCCGTCGTGCCCGAGTCCGACGGAGGCCGCGTCGTGCCCGTTCCCGTGTCCGAGGGCGGCGTGGTCGTCGTGCCCGTGCCGGTGCCCGTGCCCGTGCTGGTGTCCGAGGGCGGCGTGGTCGTCGTCGTGCCCGTGCCAGTACCCGTGCCCATGCCGGTGCCGGTGCCCATCGACCCGGCGGTCATCACGTCGATGCGGTTCACCTGCAGCGTGTCGCCCGAGCCGGAGAAGCTGGCGCGGACCTGGTCGCCTTCCTTGATGTCGCTGAGGGAGGCGCGCTGCCCGTCCTTCATCACGCGCGTGCTGTCGCTCACCTTCAGCTTCTTGTCGCTGTTCGCGAGCGTGAGCTCCTTCGTGTCACGGTCGAACTTCTCGACCTTGCCCGTGAGCTCGTTCTTGCTCATGGACGTGTCGCTGGCAGAGGCGCTGGAGCCGGTGCCCATGTCGGTCGCCGTGCTGCTGGACCCCGTGCCCGTGCCCATGGTCGAGCCGCTCTGTGACGAGCCGCTCTGTGACGAGCCACTCTGGGACGACGTGGTGCCGCTCTGAGACGACGTCGAGCCGCCCATCCTGTCGTCGCTCGACTGGCCGCTGGTCGTGGAGCCGGCCGTCGAGCCCGACTGCGCGTGCGCGGGGATGCCCGCGACGAGAAGGCCTGCGACGCCGATACCGGCCACGGTTCCCCATCCAAGACGCTTCATTCCAATACCCTCCCTGCTCCGAATGACGGAGCCCGGCCGAACTGCCGTGGCTCTCTGGTGTGCGCATAGGGTGAGCATCACGTCCCCGCGTGTCAGAGCGAGTTGCTACGCCTTGCGACCTGAACGCGTGAGCAGTTATGTTCCTGGGCGGAGGCAGCGGCGGCATGTCGGCGGGTGCGGAGCGTCATCAGCTGGTAGAGCGGCTCCGCGACGAGATCCGTCGTATCGAGCGGCGCCCCGCTCGGCGGGCGGGTGCGCTCGCGTGCGGTCGCCCCGAGATCGACGCGCTCCTGCCCGAGGGCGGCTTTCGCCGCGGAGCGCTCACGGAGCTGGCGGGCGGGCGGGCGAGCGGGAAGACCGCGATCGCGCTGGCGCTCTTCGCGGCGCTGGGACCGGGAGACCTCGCCGCCTACGTCGATGGCCGAGGCGAGCTGTATCCGCCGGCGGCCGCGGCGCTCGGGGTCGACCTCGCGCGCCTGCTCGTCGTGCGGCCCCCGCCGCGCACGTCCGCCGAGGGGCCGGCGCGCGACCCCGCGCTCGTCGCGCTGTGGGCCGCGGAGGCGCTCCTCGCCTCGGGCGCGTTCGCGGCCGTGGCGGTCGACGTGCCCGTCGCGCGCGCGGTGCGCGGGGCGGACGCGGCCGCGCGCCGCCTCCAGGCGGCCGCCGAGAAAGGCGGGGCGGTGGGGCTGTGGCTCGCTGCGGTCGGCGGGACGGCGCTCCGCGTGCCGGTGGCCGTGCGGCTCGAGCTGACCGCCGAGGACGGACGGATCGTGGGGCGCCAGCGGCACGCGGCGGACGAGGCAGCGTGGGCGGGCGGCGCGTCGCTCCTCTCGCGCGCCGCCGGGGTGCGCGGATCGTGGCGCCCTCGGGTGGCGGACCCGGAGGATGGCGATGCGGCGTGAGGCGAGCGGGCTGCGCGTCATCGCGCTGTGCCTCCCCGAGCTGCCGCTCCAGCGGGCGCGGCGCCAGCGCGCCGACGGCTGCGACGGGCCGCTGGCGGTCGTCTCCGAGGGTCGGATCGTGCACTGCGATGGCGCGGCGGCCGCCGACGGCGTCCGCCCGGGAGCCACGCTGTCGGAGGCGCTCGCCGCGTGCGGCCGGCTGCGCACGGTCCCGCTCGATCCCGCGGCCGATCGCGCTGCGCTGCGCGCGGTCGCCGAGGCGGTGCTCCTGCTCGCGCCCGCGGTCGAGCCGTGCGCGCCGGACGTGGTGCTCCTCGACGCGAGCGCCGCCGGGCTCCTCGCCGGAGGCGCGGGGCGGAACGCCTCGCCAGACGCCGGAGAGCGGGTCCTCGCGGAGCGCGCGATCGCCGCGGCGGCGGAGATGGGGTACGCGGCGCGCGCGGCGGTCGCGGACGGTCGCGCGGCGGCGCGTGCGCTCGTGCGGCACGGCGCGTTCTCCGCCCGCACCGGGGAGCTCCTCCACGTCGCGCCCGGGGCGACCGCGGGGGCGATCGCCGCGCTCCCGCTCGAGGCGCTCGGGCTAACGCCGGCGGTGACGGCGCGGCTCCGCGGGCTCGGGATCGCCGACGCGGGCGCGCTCGCGCGGCTCCCGGCGGGCACCCTCGCGCACCGGTTCGGGCCGGACGGCGTTGCGGCGGCCCGCCTCGCCCGCGGAGAGGACGACACCCCGCTCTCTCCCTACTTGCCGGAGACGCTGCCGGTCGAGGCGCTCGAGCTCGAGGCGCCCGCGGAGAGCGCCGAGCCGCTCCTCTTCGCGCTGAAGCGGCTCGCCGACCGGGTCGCCGCGCGCCTCGCCGGGCGCGGCCTCGGTGCGACGCGGCTCAAGGTGGTCCTGAAGCTCGATCCGCGCGGCGAGGAGCGGGTCATCGTACCGCTCGCGCAGCCGACCGCCTCCGCCGCGCGCTGGCTCGTGCCGGCGAAGGAGCACGTGTTCTCGCTGCGGCTCCCCGGGGCGGTGACCGCCGTCGAGCTCGCCGCGATCGAGGTCGCGCCGATCGCGGTGGAGCAGCTCGCGATCGACGATCGCCCCGAGGCGCTCGCCGCGCTCGAGACCGTCCTCGCGCGGCTCGGGGTCCGGCTCGGCGAGGGCGCGATCTTCGCGGCCGAGCCGGTCGAGCGGTACCGCCCCGAGGCCGCGTACCGCGCCGTTCCGTTCCGCCCCGCCGTCGCGCGCGCCTCCGCCCTGCGGAGCCTCGGCGGCTCGCCTGGCGCCGGCGCGCTCGCGCCGTCCGCGGCCGAGCCACGGCCGACGCGGCTCGTGGATCCCCCCACGCCGATCCAGGCGGAAGGCGAGGGGGGACGCGTGACGGCGCTCCGGGTGGAGGGACGCGCGCGCGCGGTGCTCGCGATGGAGGGGCCGGAGCGGCTGCGGGGGGAGTGGTGGGTGCCCGCGCCGTTCGATCGCGACTACTACCGCGTCCGGCTCGACGGCCTGGGGGACTGCTGGGTGTACCGCGACGCCGCCGACGGGCGGCTCTACCTGCACGGATACTTCGACTGACGTGAACCACGAGCGACGCAGGATCGACACGGGCGAGGTCGGCGCTCCCGGAGCGCGGCGGGAGCCGCGGCCTGCGGGGCCGCCGTATGCGGAGCTCCGCTGCCACTCCTGCTTCTCCTTCCTCGAGGGCGCGAGCCATCCCGAGGAGCTCGTCGCTCGCGCCGCGGAGCTCGGGCTCTCGGCGCTCGCGCTCACCGACGTGAGCGGGCTGTACGGGATCGTCCGTGCGCACACCGAGGCCAAGCGGCGCGGGTTCCCGCTCGTCGTCGGCGCGGAGCTCGTCGTGACGGGGCTCACGCCGGGCCGCCCGGCGCGGCTCGTGCTGCTCGCTCAGGACCGTGAGGGGTACGCGGGCCTGTGCCGGCTGGCGACGCGCGCCCACGGGGCGGAGGATCCGGCGCGGGCGGCGCCGCGGCGCCCGCGCGAGGAGGTCGTCCTCGCGCTCGACGCGGTGGCGGGGCGCGCGCGGGGGCTCTTCGCGCTCTATCCCGGCGCCGACGGCGACGCGGCCGCGCGGCTGAAGGAGATCTTCGGCGCGCGCCTCGCGCTCGCGGTCGCGCGCCACCGGGTGGCGGGCGAGGAGGCGCGCGTGCTCGCGGCGCGCGCCATCGGCCGGCGGCTCGGGATCCGCGTCGCGGTCACGAACGACGTCCACACGCACGACCGGCGCCGGCAGGTGTTGCAGGACGTGCTCACCTGCGTCCGCCACGGGACCACCGTCGATCGCGCGGGCCGCCGCCTCTTCCCGAACGCGGAGCGGACGTTGAAGGGCCCCGAGGAGATGGCGCGGCTGTGGAGCGACTTCCCCGAGGGGCTCGAGGCCGCGGGGGAGATCGCGGAGACGTGCCGGTTCCGGATGGAGGAGATCCGGGGCGAGCACCCGCTGCCGCCCGTCGTCGTCGATCGCACCGCCCTCGCCGGCGGCGCGGCGGTCGCCATGTCGAGCCCGCCCCAGGACGAGCGCGCCGTCGCGCCGGTGCCGAACCGCTCGTTGCGAACGACCTCGACCCCGACCCCGACCCCGACCCCGACCTCGACCTCGACCTCGACCTCGACCTCGACCTCGACCTCGGACGACTCAGTCGAACCCGTCACCGGCATGGCGCTCCTCCGCGAGCTCGTGCGCGAAGGGGCGCGCTGGCGCTACGGCGGGGCGCCTCCGGAGGAGGTCGCCCGGCAGCTCGCGAGGGAGCTCGAGCTCGTCGAGCAGCTCGGGTACGCGAGCTACTTCCTCACGGTCTGGGACATCGTTCGCTTCGCGAGATCGCGCGGGATCCTGTGCCAGGGGCGCGGCAGCGCTGCGAACTCCGCGGTCTGCTTCGTGCTCGGCATCACCGCGATCGACCCCGTCCGCATGGGGCTCCTGTTCGAGCGGTTCATCTCGGCGGAGCGCGGGGAGCCGCCGGACATCGACGTCGACTTCGAGCACGAGCGGCGCGAGGAGGTGATCCAGTACGTCTACGAGCGGTACGGGCGCGATCGCGCCGGCATGGTCTGCGAGGTCATCTCCTACCGGGGCAAGTCCGCGCTCCGGGACGTGGGCAAGGCGCTCGGCCTGTCGCTCGCGCAGGTCGATCGGCTCGCGAAGCTCGTCGGGATGTACGAGGACCTCTCGCAGGTCGGGCCGGAGCTCCTCGCGCAGGCGGGGCTCGACGTCGAGGCCTCGGAGCGGGTGCGGATGACGCTCGACCTTGCGCGCGAGCTGCAAGGGTTCCCGCGCCACCTCTCGATCCACGTCGGCGGGTTCGTGATCACGCGCCGGCCGCTCTGCGAGACGGTGCCCATCGAGCCCGCCGCCATGCCCGGGCGGACCATCGTCCAGTGGGACAAGGACGATCTCGCCGATCTCGATCTGCTGAAGGTCGATCTCCTCGGGCTCGGCATGCTCACCGCGCTCTCTCGCGCGCTCGCGCTCCTCGCCGCCCATCGGCCGGCGCCGGCGCTCGGTCCCCCTGACCGTCGCGAGGCGGGCGCCGCGGCAGGCCAGTGGCCACACCCGGACTCGCTCGCGACCATCCCCTCCGAGGACCCGGCCGTCTACGACATGCTCTGCAAGGCGGACTCGATCGGCGTGTTCCAGATCGAGTCCCGCGCGCAGATGTCGCTCGCCCCGCGGCTCAAGCCCCGGAACTTCTACGACCTCGTCATCTCGGTCGGGATCGTGCGCCCCGGCCCGATCCAGGGCGGGATGATCCACCCGTACCTGCGCCGGCGCGACGGCAAGGAGCAGGTCCGCTATCCGTACCCGCCGCTCGAGCCCGTCCTCGCGAAGACCCTCGGCGTGCCGCTCTTCCAGGAGCAGATCATGCGCCTCGCCGTGGTCGCGGCGGGGTTCACGCCCGGCGAGGCCGACGAGCTGCGCCGCCTCATGACGCACCGGCGCTCGCACGAGAAGCTCGCCGCGATGCGGGCACGCCTCCTCGCGGGCATGGAGCAGCGCGGCATCTCCGCGGCGGACGCGGAGCTCATCTTCCACCAGCTGCTCGGGTTCGCCGGGTACGGCTTCCCGGAGTCGCACTCCGCGTCGTTCGCGCTGCTCGTCTACGCGTCCGCCTGGATCCGCCGCTACCACCCCGCCGCCTTCGCCTGCGCCCTCCTGAACAGCCAGCCGATGGGCTTCTACGCGCCGCACACGCTCATCGAGGACGCGAAGCGGCACGGGGTCGAGGTGCGGGGGATCGACGTCTGCGCCAGCGGCTGGGAGAGCGCGCTCGAGGGCGCGAGGTGCGCGCCTGCGGCTCCCGGCGACACGCCTGCGCTCCGGCTCGGGCTCCACCTCGTGCGCGGGCTGCCGCGCGACGTGGGCGACGCGATCGTCGCGGCCCGGCGCGCGCGGCCGTTCGCGGACCTCGGAGACCTCGTGCGCCGCGCGGGCGTCTCGCGCGCCTGGCTCGTGCGGCTCGCGGAGGCGGACGTCCTGGGACCGCTCGCGCCGGATCGGCGCAGCGCGGTGTGGCGGAGCCTCGCGATGGAGGCGGACGGGGGCGACCTGTTCGCGGGCGTGACCCCGGCGGAGCCGGACACGGCGCTGCCGCAGGCGAGCGCCGAGGAGGAGGTCTCCGCCGACTTCACGACCACCGGCGTCTCGGTGCGCGGCCACCCGATGGCGGTCCTCCGCGCCGCGCTCCCGAGCGCGACCGTGCGCACCGCGCGCGAGCTCGCTCGCCTCCCGGACCGTGCCCCGGTGGAGGTCGCCGGGCTCGTCATCGTCCGGCAGCGACCCCAGACCGCCGCGGGGATCGTGTTCTTGAGCCTCGAGGACGAGACGGGGATCGCGAACCTCGTCGTGATGCCCGACGTCTACGAACGCTTCCGGCCGGTGGTGCGCGGCGCGCCGTTCCTCGTCGCGCGCGGCCGGGTGGAGCGGAGCGGGGAGGTCGTGAACGTGCGCGTGAGCTCGGTCGCGCCGCTCGCGCTCGCCCCGCAGGTGGGGAACCGCGCGCGCGAGTTTCGCTGATCGCGCCGGCTCCTGCCCCGCGCGCCGCAGCCCGGAGCCCTACGGGCAGACCCGGTACGGCACCCGTCCCGGGGCGGCGCCGAACGCGCCGATGAACACGCGGAGCGGACGCGGATCTTCGTCGATGTAGAGCGCCACGTTCACGCAGCCTCCCCCGAAGTCGAACCCGGCCTCGTCTCCCGCCAGGAACGAGAAGCGGACGCGGCCGCCGCCCGCGCTCACCGCGTCCGGCGCCACGCCTTGCGGGGTCACCCGGCCGGCGCCCGCGATCTCGCCGTGGAATCGCCGGGGCAGGTCGGACCGCGCCCGCAGATGCCAGCCGGCGCCGTCGTGCCACAGCCTGTACGCCTCCGACCCGGGATCCTCCAGCGGCGGCCCGGGCTCGACCCGGCGCGCGAGCACCGCGCCCCGCGAGAAGCCGCAGCCCCCCGCGAGGAGGAGCAGGAGGGCGGTGGCGGCACGCGCGGTCATGGGGGACCTCCGCCACGAACGTTCGGCGTCCCGATCGTCCAGGCAACGCATCGCGGAGGGTGAAACCGGGGCAGGGGAGGAGGGACCCGGCGCTGGCTGGTGGAGGGGACGCTCGGCGGTCCGTTGCTCGACCCTCGACCTCGACCCGCGACCCGCGACCTCGACCTCGATCCGACCCCGACCCCGACCCCGACCCCGACCCCGACCCCGACCCCGACCCCGACCCCGACCCCGACCCCGAGGAACCCCGAGCAAGAACGCGACCTCTGCCCGCACCGGAAACCCCGACGTGGGCGGGCCGAGAACGGCGCGCGCCGGAGCGGAAGGTCCGCCCCGGCGCGCGTGATGTCAGGCCGCCGCGATCCGCGGCGGAGGTCGGGCGGAGGCTAGCTGCAGCCGGTGGTGGACCCGCAGTTCACGCACTTGTAGCAGGCGCCGTTCCGGACCGTGATCGAGCCGCAGGTCGGGCAGGGCGGTGCGTCGCTCTCGCGCTTGTACGCGGTCTGGATGCCGTTCGTGCCGTTTGCCTGCGTCGCCGCCGGGAGCGGCTTCGCGTCGACGGTCTGCTGCGCCGCGCGAGCGGAGGGCGCGGCCGGAGCGGCGCCCGGCGGCAGCGCGTTCGCGGCGGTCTCGGTGGAGGCGGTCTCCTCGCTCGGGAGGAACTTCAGCGCGAGCCAGCGGAACAGGTAGTCGGAGATCGACTTCGCGATCGGGATGTCCGGGTTGCCGGTGAAGCCCGACGGCTCGAACCGCATGTGGCTGAACTTGTCACAGAGCACCCGCAGCGGGACGCCGTACTGGAGGGCCATGGAGATGGAGGTCGCGAAGGAGTCCATGAGGCCGGAGACCACCGACCCCTCCTTCGCCATCGTGATGAAGACCTCGCCCGGCGCGCCGTCGTCGTACATGCCGACGGTCATGTACCCCTCGTGCCCGCCGATCGAGAACTTGTGCGTGATCGAGCGGCGCTCGTCGGGGAGGCGCCGCCGCGCGAGCCGCTCGCCCGTGGGCTCGCGCTTCTCCTCCTTGGCCTTGCCGGTGTTGAGCGGCTGGCTCCGCTTGCAGCCGTCGCGGTAGACCGCGATGGCCTTGAGCCCGAGCTTCCAGGCCTCGACGTACGCCGTCTCGATGTCCTCCGGCGTCGCGTTCGTGGGCATGTTGACGGTCTTCGAGATGGCCCCCGAGAGGAACGGCTGGACCGCGCCCATCATGCGGATGTGGCCCATGTAGTGGATCGAGCGGGTGCCGTTCTGCGGCTTGAACGCGCAGTCGAACACCGGCAGGTGCACGTCGCGGAGCTCGGGCGCGCCCTCGATCGTCTCGACCTCGTCGATGAACTGGAGGACCGAGGCGATGGACTCGGCCGAGTACCCGAGCCGCTGGAGCGCGAGCGGGACGGTGTTGTTGACGATCTTGAGCACGCCGCCGCCGACGAGCTTCTTGTACTTCACGAGCGCGATGTCCGGCTCGATGCCCGTGGTGTCGCAGTCCATCATGAACCCGATGGTGCCGGTAGGCGCGAGGACGGTGACCTGCGCGTTCCGGTAGCCGCTCTGGGTCCCGATCCGGAGCGCGTCGCTCCAGGCGTCCCGCGCCGCGTCGAGCAGCGGGCGCTCGACGAAGGTCGGGTCGATGCGGTCCACGTGGTTCGAGTGCTTGCGGACGACCCCGAGGAACGGCTCGCGGTTCTTCTCGTACCCGGCGAACGGCCCCATGCGCTCCGCGATGCGGGCGCTCATCGCGTACGCCTCGCCCGTCATGAGCGCGGTGATCGCCGCCGCGCAGGCGCGGCCGCCGTCGGAGTCGTACGGCAGGCCGCTCGCCATGAGCAGCGCGCCGAGGTTCGCGTACCCGAGCCCGAGGGGCCGGTAGGCCTCGCTGTTCTGCCCGATCCGCTCGGTCGGGTACTTCGCGTTGGAGACCAGGATCTCCTGCGCGAGGATGGTGAGGTCCACCGCGCGCTTGAAGGACTCGACGTCGAACGCGCCGTCGATCCCGCGGAAGTGCATGAGGTTCAGCGACGCGAGGTTGCAGGCCGAGTCGTCGAGGAACATGTACTCGGAGCACGGGTTCGACGCGTTGATGCGGTCCGTGCCCGGGCACGTGTGCCAGGCGTTGATGGTGGTGTCGAACTGCATGCCCGGATCACCGCAGAGCCAGGCCGCCTCGGTCACCTGCTTCATGAGGTCCCGCGCGCGGACGGTCTCGAGGGCCTTGCCGTCCGTGCGGGCCGTGAGCTCCCAGGGCCGGTCCTCGTGGACGGCGCGCATGAACGCGTCGGTGACGCGGATCGAGTGGTTCGCGTTCTGGAAGAACACCGAGTCGTAGGCGCCGCCCTTCACGTTGAAGCCGCCGTCGTAGCCGGCGTCGATGAGGGCCCAGGCCTTCTTCTCCTCGTCCGACTTGCAGGCGATGAACTCGCCGATGTCCGGGTGATCGGCGTCGAGGATCACCATCTTCGCGGCGCGCCGCGTCTTGCCGCCCGACTTGATGACGCCGGCGAAGGCGTCGAAGCCGCGCATGAACGAGACCGGTCCGGAGGCCTCGCCGCCGCCCGAGAGGAGCTCCTTCGAGGAGCGGATCTTCGACAGGTTCGAGCCGGCGCCGGAGCCGTACTTGAAGAGCATCCCCTCGGTGTGGGCGAGCCGGAGGATGGAGTCCATCGAGTCGCCGACGGAGTTGATGAAGCAGGCGGAGCACTGCGGGTGCTCCTCCACGCCGACGTTGAACCAGACCGGCGAGTTGAAGCTCATCTTCTGCCGGTACACGAGGTGGGCGAGCTCGGCCTCGAACGCGGCCGCGTCCTCCTCCGTGGCGAAGTAGCCGTCCTTGCGGCCCCAGGCGGCGATCGTCGAGACGACCCGGCCGACGAGCTGCCTCACGGACCGCTCCCGGGCAGGGGAGCCGATGGAACCCCGGAAGTACTTCGACGCGACGACGTTCGTCGCCAGCATCGACCAGCTCTTCGGGACCTCGACGTCCCGCTGCTCGAAGATGATGGCGCCGCCCTCGCCGTTGATCTGGGCCGTGCGCGTCTCCCAGACCAGCTCCTCCGCCGGATCCACTCCCTTCGTCGTGAAGGTGCGCGGGATCGCGAGCCCCTTCCGCGCGCTCTTCTTCGCCGACCGCGTGCCCCTCGGCCTCTGCCCCGTGACTTCGCGCTCCATCATGTCCCTCGTCCTCCGCCCCGCGCGCTCCCGGTGAGCGCGGGCAAACGCCTGCCCCTACGGCGCACACGCGTTCACGCGTGCGGCCGGCCGATCGAACGTGCCTGCGGCATCCCTCAGTGGTGTGCCGAAGGTCTACCAGCCGCCTCTGTCAGAGGCAGCGATGTCTTGGATTTCCCCTCGCGTAGCGCCGCATTTCCGCCCTTCGCCCTTGCGACGCCGCCGTACTCCCGACCGCTAACTCTACCAGCCGACCGCCTGATGTCAACGCGTGACTACAATATATGGTGCCATACACGTATATCAACACAACCCACGGGTATTGCAGGGGCTCCTCTTAAGGGTGAGCCAGGGTGGGGTGCAAGCGACCGGGTTCATCGGGACGCGGCGCGGGTCGCGCGCGCCAGGGCTCCTCGGCTCGCCTCCGCGAGGCGCGTGATGCCGAGCGCGGCGGACCGATATCACGTCGGCCTGCCATCCGAGCGTGCCGCGTTGCCGCGGGGCTCGGCCGCTCGAAGCGGCCGCCGGAGCGAGGCAGGTCGTGGAGGGCGGCGTGGCCCCTGGGGAACGCGCGTGTTACAAGCCCCGCGTTCCATGCCCCAGTCGAACGCGCACATCCGCAACTTCTCGATCATCGCCCACATCGATCACGGCAAGTCCACGCTCGCGGATCGCCTCCTCGAGCACACCGGGACCGTGAGTGAGCGGCACGCGCAGGCGCAGTTCCTCGACAACATGGAGCTCGAGCGCGAGCGCGGGATCACCATCAAGGCCCAGACCGTCCGCATGCGCTACCGCGCCCGCGACGGGAAGGACTACGAGCTGAACCTCATCGACACCCCCGGTCACGTGGACTTCGCCTACGAGGTGTCGCGCTCGCTCGCCGCGTGCGAGGGCGCGATCCTCGTCGTCGACGCCACCCAGGGCGTCGAGGCGCAGACGCTCGCGAACGTCTACCAGGCGCTCGACCACGACCTCGAGATCATCCCGGTCATCAACAAGGTCGACCTGCCGAGCGCGGACGTCCCCGGCGTGCGCGCCGAGATCGAGGAGGTCATCGGCCTCGACGCCTCGGAGGCGGTGCCGGCCTCGGCCAAGGAGGGCATCGGCATCGGGGAGATCCTCGAGGAGATCGTCCGCAAGGTGCCGCCGCCGAAGGGCGATCCCGAGGCGCCGCTCAAGGCGATCATCTTCGACTCCTGGTACGACTCGTACCGCGGCGTCGTCATGCTGGTCCGCGTGTTCGAGGGGACGCTCGCGCCGAAGCAGAAGATCCAGCTCGTCTCGAACAAGAAGCGGTTCGAGATCCAGGAGCTCGGCATCTTCGCGCCGTTCGCGATGCCGGTGCAGCAGCTCACGGCGGGCGAGGTGGGGATCGTCGTCGCCAACGTGAAGGACGTCCAGGACGCCAAGGTCGGCGACACCGTCACCGAGGCGGACCGGCCCACCGAGGACCCGTTCCCCGGCTTCAAGGTCGTGAAGCCGATGGTCTTCTCCGGCGTCTTCCCCATCGAGGCGAAGGACTACGAGCAGCTCCGCGACGCGCTCGAGAAGCTGCGCCTCAACGACTCCGCCTTCACCTTCGAGCCCGAGACCTCGACCGCGCTCGGGTTCGGCTTCCGCTGCGGCTACCTGGGGCTCCTGCACATGGAGATCGTCCAGGAGCGGCTCGAGCGCGAGTACAACCTCGCCCTCATCACCACCGCGCCCTCGGTCGTCTACCGCGTGACCGACACGCTGGGCGAGGTGCTGGAGATCGACAACCCCGCGAAGCTCCCGCCGGTCCAGCGGATCGCGAAGCTCGAGGAGCCGCACCTCACCTGCCACATCCACGCCCGCACCGACGACGTGGGCGCGATCCTGCAGCTCTGCCAGGACCGGCGCGGGGTGCAGCGCGACCTCAAGTACGTCGGCACGAAGCGCGTCCAGATCACCTACGACATCCCGCTCGCCGAGGTGGTCTTCGACTTCTTCGACAAGCTGAAGAGCGTGTCGCGCGGGTACGCGAGCCTCGACTACGAGCTGAAGGGCTACGAGGAGGCCGACCTCGTGAAGCTCGACATCCTCATCAACGGCGAGCCGGTCGACGCCCTCAGCGTCATCGTCCACCGGGAGCGCGCCTACCACCGCGGCCGCGAGCTCTGCCAGCGGCTCCGCGAGGTCATCCCGAAGCAGATGTACGAGGTCGCCATCCAGGCGGCGATCGGGGCGAAGATCATCGCCCGCGAGACGGTGAAGGCCTTCCGCAAGGACGTCATCGCGAAGTGCTACGGTGGCGACATCAGCCGCAAGCGCAAGCTCCTCGAGCGCCAGAAGGAGGGCAAGAAGCGCATGAAGCAGGTCGGCTCGGTGGAGATCCCGCAGGAGGCCTTCCTCGCCGTGCTGAAGGTCGAGGAGTAGCGCCGGCGTGGATCGCGACGCCCGCCGGCTCGCCCGGGCTCGCAAGGACGCGCGCCGCTTCGCGCGCGACGCCCGCCGGCTCGCGGCCCGCGACGCCCGAAGGCTCGGGGCGGCCCGCGCGGAGATCCTCGCCGCCGCCGACGAGGTGGACGCGGCCGCGGCGGAGGGCGAGCCCGCGCGGCTCTCGGCCGCCCTGCGCGCGCTCGACGCGCTGTGGGAGGTGCACCTCGCCCGGCGCGCGCGGCCGCTCTGGCGGGAGTACGCCGAGTCGATGCTCGTGGCGGTGGTCGTCGCGCTCTTCCTGCGCGGCTTCGTGGTCGAGGCCTTCAGGATCCCCTCGGGCTCGATGGTCCCGACGCTCCTCGTCGGGGACCACATCTTCGTCTCGAAGCTCGCCTACGCGATCCGGGTCCCCTTCACGCACCTGCGACTCCTGGAGCTCGGCGTGCCCAGGCGCGGGGACGTCATCGTGTTCGAGAACCCCCGCGAGCCGGCGAAGGACTACGTGAAGCGCGTGGCGGGCGTTCCGGGCGACGTGATCGAGCTCCGGGAGCAGGTCCTCTACGTGAACGGCGTGCCGCAGCCGCGCTCCCCCGATGGAGAGCTCCCCTACGAGGAGCGGAGCGACGCCACCGGGGCGCTCTTCTCGGACACCTGCCGCCGCTACCGCGAGGCGCTCGCGCGCGGCGAGCTGGCGCGGCCGGACGCCGCGGACGCCGCCGGTGCGGAGGCGAGCTGGCAGACGGGCGCGGCCGCGGGCGTCGCGACCTACGACGTGCTCCAGTGCCGGCGCGCGCGCCTCGCCGCGCGGGAAGGGCCGTTCGAGATCGTCCGGCCCGGCCACGTGTTCGTGCTGGGGGACAACCGAGATCGCTCGGCCGACAGCCGGGGCGAGGGCGGCTGGCAGGTGCCGTTCGATCACATCGCCGGGCGGGCGACGGTCGTGTTCTGGAGCTGGGGGGACGGGGGAGGGCTCCGGGGCGACGGCCGCGGGCCCCGGCTCGATCGCCTTTTCAAACGCATCGAGTAGCTGGTAGAAGATCCACCTCGATGCACGTCCCTCCCGTCGACCCCGCGCGCGCCCACGGCGCGCCGCGTCCTCGGGACGCGCGTTCGGGCCCCCGCCGCGCCGAGCGCGGCGCCGTCTCCTGGGTGACCCTGGTCCTCCTCGCCGGCCTCGGCGGCGGCGCCTACTGGCTCTGGGTGTGGGGACCGGTCTACGTGGTCCACTACGAGGTGAAGCAGGTCGTCCACGAGTACATCAACCAGGCGGTGCGGAACCCGCGGGACGCCGAGCTGGTGCGGAACATGGTCCACAAGCTCGAGACGCTCGCGAAGGTGGACGGGGTGGACGCCTACGGCGGCCCGGCCCGAGTCCCGGCGGTGGTGGTCGATCCCGCCGACGTGACCTGGGAGCGCGACGCGAACGCGGCGCCGCCCACGCTGCACGTCGCCTTCCAGTACGAGCGGTCCGTCACGTACCCGTTCCTCGATCGGACGGGGACGCGGGTGTTCACGGTCGACGTCGACGGCGACCTCTCCCGGCCGAACTGGGGACCGGAGCGCTGATGGAGGTGGAGATGAACGCACAGGAGCTTCAGCGCGCCGTGAAGCGGCTCGCCGAGGAGATCGCCGAGCGCGCGAGGGCCGCCGGCGCGGCGCCGCGCGACGTGGCCATCGTCGGGATCCGCCGCGGGGGCGTCCACCTCGCGGAGCGGATTCGCGCCGAGCTCGCCCGGAGCCTCCGCGCGGAGCCGCCGCTCGGGACGCTCGACATCGCGCTCTACCGCGACGACCTCTCGGAGCGAGGGGCGGCCCCCATCATCGGACCGACCGACATCCGGTTCCCGGTCGCCGGCAAGCTCATCGTGCTCGTGGACGACGTGCTCTACACCGGGCGGACCGTCCGCGCCGCGCTGGACGAGCTCGTGGACTTCGGCCGCCCGCGCCGGGTGTGGCTCGCGGTGCTCGTCGACCGCGGCGGGCGCGAGCTGCCCATCGCCGCCGACTTCGTCGGCGTCCGCCTCCAGGTCGCGGACGAGGACGTCGTCGAGGTCCGGCTCACCGAAGGCGGCGCCCCCGAGGACGCCGTCGTCGTGAAGAGGAGGGGGACGTGATCGGTCGCCACAAGCATTGCATCGCGCTCGCCGACTACTCGCGCGCGGAGATCCTCGAGGTCCTCGACCTCGCCGTCTCCATGAAGGAGGTCCTGCAGCGGCCCATCAAGAAGGTGCCGAGCCTGCGGGGCAAGTCGGTCGTGAACCTCTTCTTCGAGGCCTCGACCCGCACGCGCAGCTCCTTCGAGATCGCCGCGAAGGTCCTGTCCGCCGACGCGCTCAACTGGACCTCCTCGTCCTCCTCCGTGACGAAGGGCGAGACGCTCATCGACACCGCCCGGAACCTCGAGGCGATGCGCCCGGACGTGCTCGTCATCCGCCACTCGGCGGGCGGCGCGCCCCAGCTCGTCGCCGAGCACGTGGGCTGCGCGGTCGTCTCCGCGGGGGACGGCGCGCACGAGCACCCGAGCCAGGGGCTCCTCGACTGCTTCACGCTGCGGGAGAAGCTCGGGACGCTGGAGGGGAAGACCGTCGCCATCGTGGGCGACATCAGCCACTCGCGGGTCGCGCGCTCCGACATCCACGCCATGACGAAGCTCGGCGCGCGGGTGCGGCTCTGCGGGCCGCCCACCATGATCCCCGCCGGCGTCGAGGCCCTCGGCGCGACGGTGCACTACGGGCTCCGCGAGGCGATCGAGGGGGCGGACGCGGTGGTGATGCTCCGCATCCAGCACGAGCGCATCGGCGACCCGCTCATCCCGGGCACGCGCGAGTACTCGAAGCTCTGGGGGCTCAACGCGAAGAAGGCGGCCGAGTGGCTGCGTCCGGAGTGCGTGATCCTCCACCCCGGCCCGATCAACCGCGGCGTCGAGCTGTCGCCCGAGGTCGCGGACGGGCCGCAGAGCGTCATCCTCGATCAGGTGCAGAACGGGGTGGCGGTGCGGATGGCGATCCTGTACCTGCTCGCCGGCGGCAACCCCGCCGAGTCGGGCGAGGCGAAGGCGTGACGCGCGCGGCCGGACCGGCGCGTGAGCGGGGACGACATGGCTGAGGTGCTCTTCATCGAGGGTGGTCGGGTCATCGACCCGGCGAGCGGCACGGACGGCGTCCGCACCGTGGTCGTCCGCGACGGGAAGATCGCGGAGGTCGCGGAGCGCCTGGAGCGTCCGCGCGACGCCCGGGTGTTCGACGCCCGCGGCAAGTGGGTCACCCCGGGCTTCATCGACCTGCACGTGCACCTGCGCGAGCCGGGGCAGGAGTACAAGGAGACCGTCGCGACCGGGGCGCGCGCCGCCGTCGCGGGCGGCTTCACCGCCGTCTGCGCGATGCCGAACACGAAGCCCGTGAACGACAACGCGTCGGTGACGGAGCTCGTGCTCGCCCGCGCCGCCGCGGCGGGGCTCGCCCGCGTCTATCCCGTCGGCGCCATCTCGAAGGGCTCGAACGGCGAGGAGCTCGCCGAGTTCGGGGAGCTCCTCGCGGCCGGCTGCGTCGCGCTCTCCGACGACGGCCGCCCGGTCCTCTCCTCGGCGCTCATGCGCCGCGCGCTCGAGTACGCCAAGGCCTTCGGGTTGCCGCTCACGGTCCACGAGGAGGATCTGCAGCTCGTGGGCAAGGGCGTGATGCACGAGGGGGCCGCCTCCACCCGGCTCGGGCTGAAGGGCATCCCGGGCGCCGCGGAGGACGTGATGGTCCTGCGGGACATCGCCCTGGCGGAGCTGACCGGCGGCCGGTTGCACATCGCGCACGTGTCGAGCCAGGGCGCGGTTCGCGCCGTCCGCGCCGCCAAGGCGCGCGGGCTCGCCGTGACCGCGGAGGTGACGCCGCACCACCTCGCCCTCACGGACGAGGACGTCGCTGCGTCCGGCTACTCGACCGACTACAAGATGAACCCGCCGCTCCGCTCGGCCGAGGACGTGCGGGCGTGCCGGGAGGGCCTCGCGGACGGGACGATCGACGCCATCGCCACCGACCACGCGCCGCACTCGGCGGTGGAGAAGGACGTCGAGTTCGACGCGGCCTTGAACGGGATCACCGGGCTCGAGACGGCCTTCCCCGTCTGCCTGTCCCTCGTCCGGGCGGGCGCGCTGCCGGAGCGGCGCCTCGTGGAGGCGCTGACCATCGGCCCCGCGCGCGCGTTCGGCCTCGCGGGCGGGGCGCTCGCCGGCGGGGCGCCGGCGGACGTCGCGGTCCTCGACCCCGTAGCGGAGTGGACGGTCGACCCCGCGCGGATGTACTCGAAGAGCCGGAACACCCCGTGGAAGGGAAGCCGCCTCACCGGGCGTTGTGTGATGACGATCGTGGGCGGCCGGATCGTCCACGAGGAGGGCAGGACGGAAAGATGAAGCGGGCCATCCTCGCGCTAGCGGACGGCACGACGTTCGAAGGTCGCTCGTTCGGCGCGGCCGGGGAGGCGACCGGCGAGGTCGTCTTCAACACGTCGATGACCGGGTACCAGGAGATCCTGACCGACCCTTCGTACGTCGGGCAGATGATCTGCATGACGTACCCGGAGCAGGGGAACTACGGCGTCAACGGGCCCGACGACGAGTCGGTCCACCCGCACGCGACCGGGTTCATCGTGAAGAACTACGCCGAGGAGCCCTCGAGCTTCCGCGCGGAGCGGAGCCTCGAGGCCTACCTGGCCCGGTACGGCATCGTCGGGATCGCGGGGATCGACACCCGCCGGCTCACGCGGCACCTGCGCACCGCCGGCGCGCAGATGGGCGTCATCGCGACGGACGGGAGCGCGAAGGCGCTGGTCGAGCGCGCCCGGGCGCTGCCCGGGATGGAAGGGCAGGACCTCGCGACGCGCATCTCGACCGATCGCCCCTACTCCTGGAGCGAGACCGGCGCCGACGCGTGGTCGGACTCGGAGCGGCCGCAGGCGGAGCCGCGCTTCCACGTGGTCGCGTACGACTGGGGCCTGAAGCGCGCGATGCTGCGGCTCCTCGCCGAGCAGGGCTGCCGCGTCACCGTCGTGCCGGCGCGCACGACCGCCGCGGAGGCGCTCGCGCTGAAGCCGGACGGCGTGTTCCTCACGAACGGGCCCGGCGATCCCGCCGCGGTCGTGGGCGCGCAGGAGACCGTCGCGGGGCTGCTCGGGAAGACGCCGATCTTCGGGATCTGCCTCGGCCACCAGATCCTGGCCCTCTCCGTCGGCGCGAAGACCTACAAGCTCAAGTTCGGCCACCGCGGCGCGAACCAGCCCGTGAAGGATCTCGCCACCGGCAAGGTGGACATCACGGTCCAGAACCACGGGTTCGCGGTCGACGACAAGACGCTCGGCAAGCGCGCCCGGGTCACGCACCTGAACCTCAACGACGGCACGGTCGAGGGCATCGAGATCCTCGACGCGCCGGCGTTCAGCGTGCAGTACCACCCCGAGGCCTCCCCCGGCCCCCACGACGCGCGGCAGCTCTTCGGCCGCTTCGCAGCGCTCATGGAGCGCTCGCGATGAGGCTCGGGGAGCTCCAGGAGCGGCTCCTCGCGTGGGCGACGGCGGAGGAGCGGAAGGAAGAGCTGCTCGCCGCGCGCCGCGTGCACTTCGAGGCCTACGGCGAGCCGCACGACGAGGACCGCACCTACGAGGTCCGGCTGAACGGGATGCTGGACTTCTACCTCTACGACTTCCGCCCGTCCGGCGGCACGGGCACGACGCTCGAGCGGTTCCTGGAGTCGGAGGGGGCGGCGCTCTCGGCGGAGGACGCGAACGCCTACCACGAGCTCTCGAAGACGCTCCACGGGCTGTTCGAGGTCCGCAAGCTCTCGGAGGGCAAGGTCCGGGTGCGCGACGTGTTCACGGGTGGTGACTACGACGTGACCGAGCGGCGCACCACCGCCGGGCTCGAGAAGGGCGACCTCCTCGAGGCGCGGCTCCTGCCCTACGACGGGACCCTGCTCTTCTCCGGCGCGTTCCTCTACCACCCGCGCGAGGCGCGCAAGCCCATCCTGGCCGAGGTGAAGCGGCTCAAGAAGGCGGCCGGGAAGGGCAACTCGGCGGACGTGCCCGCCTTCCTCGCGCGCCTGGCGCGGATGGCGATGAAGCTCGAGCGGTACCGGAACGTGCGGCTCGAGTCGATCTACGACTTCTCGCCGGAGCAGCAGCACGCGGCGACGCCGCGCCCGCCGGCGAAGACCGGCTGAGCGCCGTCACCGGCCCCGCGGCACGCCGAGGCTCCGCGCAAGCGGCGGGCGCCATCAGAGCCGCAGCGGGTCGTCGCCCGCCTTCGCGGTCAGCGCCGCGTGAGACTCCCGGAGCTCCTCGGGCGTGAGCCCGGCCTTGGCGAGCAGCCGCCGGCTCGTGAAGATCGGCACCCGCGAGGCGAGCGCGAGGGCGAGCGACTCCGAGGGGCGGGCGGTGACCTCCACCTCGCGCCCCCCCTGCTCGAGCCGGACCCGCGCGCCGGTCGAGGTCTCCTCGGCGGCGTCGATCTCCACCGCGCGGACGCGCGCGCCGAGCGCGTCGAGCGCGCGACCCAGCAGGCTCTCCTGCGCCCGCCCCAGACGCGCCCCCACCCCCAGCGCCTCGCCGTCCGGGACGAGCAGCGGGAGCACCGTCCCGCTCGCTCGGTCGCGCAGCACGACGAGCGCCGCGGGTCCCTCCGGCATCGGCAACGCCGCGGCGAGCTCGAGCTCGACCCGCCCGTCGGGCGCGGACGCGGGCTTGGGCGCGGCGGTGGTGAGCAGCGCCAGCGCCGCCGCCGCGGAGATCGCGATGGGCAACGAGATCGACCCGGCGGCAGGCATCGGACGGTCGCTCCTCCCGGCGCGCGCCGGCGCGCCTCGCTCGAATGTGGGGTCCGCTCCTCTTCGCGCGCCACCGCGCCCCTGGGCGTCCGGCCCCGCGGGCGCCCGCACGGCGGGCGGGCGGGACTTCTTTCCGGCGGCCCGGGGCAACACCCTCAATGCGGTGGACTTCTCGCTGCTCGACTCCGTGCCGGACGCGATGGTCATCGCCGACGAGGGCGGCGAGATCGTGCACGTGAACGCGGAGGCCGAGCGGCTGTTCGGCTGGCCGCGCGCGGAGCTCTCGGGCCAGCCGATCGAGGTCCTCCTGCCTGGGAGGTTCCGGGCCATGCACCGCGCCCACCGCGGCGGGTATCACGCGGCGCCGCGGCGGAGGCCGATGGGGCTGGGCCTCGACCTGTCCGGCCTCCGGCGGGACGGGGCGGAGTTCGCCGCCGAGATCAGCCTCTCGCCCATCGAGGTGGACGGGCGGCGCTGCGTCGTCGCGGCCGTGCGGGACGTCAGCGAGCGCAAGCTGCTCGAGGAGCGGGCGCGGCAGTGGAGCCGCGCGCAGGAGAAGGCGCAGGAGGAGGTCCGCGAGCGGGACGAGTTCCTCTCCGTCGCGTCGCACGAGCTGCGCACGCCGGTCACGGCGCTCCAGCTCCAGCTCCAGCTCCTCCACCGGCTCACCGCGCGCGCGGGGACCGACATCCCCCGCATGCTCGAGCCGCGCGTCGAGGCGCTCGAGCGTCAGACGCGGCGCATCGCCATCCTCGTGAACGAGATCCTCGACGTCTCGCGTATGCGCCTCGGGCGGCTCCAGCTGCGCTACGAGCCGCTCGATCTCGCCGACGTCGCGCGCGAGGTGGCGGAGCACCTCCGCGAGGAGGTGGCGCGATCGGGATCGACGCTGCGCCTCGAGCTCGGCGCCGTCGTCGGACGGTGGGACCGGACGCGGCTCGAGCAGGTGGTCACGCACCTGCTCGTGAACGCGGCCAAGTTCGGGGAGGGGAAGCCCATCACGCTCACCGTCGAGGCCAGCGGGGCCCACGCGCGCATGCGCGTGAGCGACCAGGGCATGGGGATCGCGCCCGAGCACCACGCGCGCGTGTTCGAGCGGTTCGAGCGCGCCGTCCCCATCGCAAACTTCGGGGGGCTCGGCCTCGGTCTCTACGTCGCGCGCCAGATCGTCGAGGCGCACGGCGGGGAGATCCGCGTCGAGAGCGTGCCCGGCTCGGGGGCGACGTTCGTCGTGGACCTGCCGCGCGAGCCGCCCTCGGCGCGCGCGCCAGTGACCGTCGACGGGGCGGCGCTGCATTGATTTTGCGGGGACTGCGTCCCCGCCCCGCCGACGGCTGGCCGCCGTCGTCGGGGCCCCACCCCTGCTCGGCGGGGCCCGTGAACGGTCGCGCCCGCTTCGCGGGTTCGCGCAGGGGTGATCGCACGGGGACTGCGTCCCCGCCCCGCCGACGGCTGACCGCCGTCGTCGGGGCCCCACCCCTGCTCGGCGGGGCCCGTGGTCGCGCCCGCTTCGCGGGTTCGCGACCGTTCCCCGCCGGAGGGGCTTCGCCCCTCCCGCGCTTCGCGCGGGGCCCTCCCGCGAATGGGACCGCGCTCGCGCTCGCCCCGTCGCGGCGAGCGGGTTCCGACACGCTCTTGCGTGCTTGACCGGCGCGCCCGCGGGGGCGACGCTTCCGGAGCTTGAAGCTCCTCGTCGTCAACGCCGACGACCTCGGGTACGACCCCGAGATCGACCGGGGCATCTTCGAGGCGCACGCGCGCGGCCTCGTCACGAGCGCCACGGCCATGGTGGACACGCCGTTCGCGCGCGCGGCGCTCGCGGCGGCCCCGGCCACCCTGGGGGTGGGCCTCCACGCCGTCCTGGATCCGGGCATGTCGCGCGGCGCCGCGGAGGAGGCGCTCCGCGCGCAGCTCGCGCGGTTCGTGGAGCTCCGCGGGGCCGAGCCGACGCACCTCGACAGCCACAAGCACGCGCACGCGGCGCCCGCGGTCCTCGACGCATTCGCCGACCTGGCGCGGGAGCGCGGCCTGCCGGTGCGGGCCATCGACGAACGGATGCGCGACGCCCTGCGCGCCCGCGGCGTCGTCACTCCCGATCGATTCCTCGGGGACGCCGCGCTCCGGCCCGCCTGGACGGAGGAGGCGCTCGTCGCCGCGCTCGCGAGCCTCGGCGAGGGCACGACGGAGCTCATGGCCCACCCGGGTTACGCCCCGCTCCACGCGCGGACCTCGTTCGGGCGGGAGCGCGAGATCGAGCTCGCCGCGCTCTGCAGCGCCCGCGCGTGGACCGCCCTGGAGGCCTCCTGCGCGACGCGCAGTAATTTCGCGGGAGTGGCCGCGCGGGCCCGTTCGGGACCCCTCCAGGGCGCACGGATCGTCGACTCCTGAAGTCTGTAAGCCACCGATTTTCCGGGGCGTTTGCCGATGGCGCGCCTTTACTCCCCCTGGGCTGGGTGATAAGACCCGGCTCCACGTTTTCCCCACACGCGAGGTCCACCGTATGCCCGACGCTAAGCCCGTTGTGCCGAGGGATGGAGCCAAGATCACGCTGGTGAACGGGAAGCTGAACGTCCCCGACCGGCCGATCATCCCGTTCATCGAGGGCGACGGCACGGGCCGTGACATCTGGCGCGCCAGCCAGCGCGTGCTCGACGCGGCGGTCGAGAAGGCATACGGCGGCAAGCGCAAGATCGCCTGGACCGAGGTCTACGCCGGCGAGAAGGCGTTCACGAAGTTCAACAACTGGCTGCCCGACGAGACCATCGAGGCGTTCCGCGAGTACCTCATCGGCATCAAGGGACCGCTCACCACGCCGATCGGCGGCGGCATCCGCTCGCTCAACGTCGCGCTCCGCCAGCTCCTCGACCTCTACGTCTGCCTCCGGCCCGTCCGCTGGTTCAAGGGCGTGCCCTCGCCGGTGAAGCGCCCGGACAAGGTCGACATGGTGATCTTCCGCGAGAACACGGAGGACATCTACGCCGGGATCGAGTGGGAGGCCGGCTCGGAGCAGGCGAAGAAGCTCCTCGCCTTCCTCGAGAAGGAGTTCCCGAAGGAGTTCAAGAAGATCCGCTTCCCCGGCAGCACCGGCCTCGGGATCAAGCCCGTCTCGAAGGAGGGAACGGAGCGGCTCGTCCGCGCCGCGATCGAGTACGCGCTCCGCCTGAAGCGCAGGAGCGTCACCTTCGTGCACAAGGGCAACATCATGAAGTTCACGGAGGGCGCGTTCCGGAACTACGGCTACGCGCTCGCCGAGCGCGAGTTCGCCGACAAGGTCTACACCTGGGAGCAGTGGGAGCGGACCAAGGCCTCGAAGGGAGAGGAGGCCGCGAACGCCGAGCAGAAGGCGGCGCTCCAGGGCGGCAAGCTCCTCGTGAAGGACGCCATCGCGGACATCACGCTGCAGCAGGTGCTCACGCGCCCGGACGAGTTCGACGTCGTCGCGACCCTCAACCTGAACGGCGACTACCTGTCGGACGCGCTCGCGGCGCAGGTCGGCGGCATCGGCATCGCCCCCGGCGGCAACGTGAACTACATGACCGGCCACGCCATCTTCGAGGCGACCCACGGCACCGCGCCGAAGTACGCCGACCTCGACAAGGTGAACCCGGGCTCGGTGATCCTCTCCGGCGAGATGATGTTCCGTCACCTCGGGTGGAACGAGGCCGCGGAGCTCATCATCAAGGGCATGGACGGGGCCATCGCGGCGCACCGCGTGACCTACGACTTCGCGCGCCTCATGAAGGCCGAGGGCGTGGCGGACACGGTCGAGGTGAAGTGCTCGGAGTTCGGCGACGAGATCATCAAGCACATGTAGCTTCCTCGTACCTCTTCGCAGGAAGGGAGAAGATTCATGGCGGCTCGTAAGAAGATCGCTCTCATCGGAGCCGGTCAGATCGGCGGCACGATGGCGCTGCTCTGCGGCCAGCGGAACCTCGGCGACGTCGTCCTCGTCGACATCATGGAGGGCGTCGCGAAGGGCAAGGCGCTCGACCTCCAGCAGACCCGGGGCGTCCTCAAGTTCGACGTCGACGTCACGGGCGGCGGCACGAGCGACTACTCGATCATCCAGGGCGCCGACGTCTGCATCGTGACGGCCGGCGTGCCGCGCAAGCCCGGCATGAGCCGGGACGATCTGCTCAAGGTGAACCTCGACGCGATCACGAAGGTCGCGCAGGGCATCAAGCAGAACGCGCCGAACGCGTTCGTCATCGTCGTGACGAACCCGCTCGACTCGATGGTGTACGCGATGCAGAAGGTCACCGGCTTCGACAAGAAGAAGGTGGTCGGCATGGCGGGCGTGCTCGACACGGCGCGCTTCCAGTACTTCGTGGGCGAGGCGGCGGGCGTGGCGCCGCAGGACGTGACGGGCGTGGTGCTCGGCGGCCACGGCGACGACATGGTCCCGCTCGTGCGCTACTGCTCCGTGAACGGCACCCCGCTCACGAAGATCCTCGACAAGGCCAAGCTCGACGCGATCGTAGAGCGCACGCGCAAGGGCGGCGGCGAGATCGTCGCGCTGCTCGGCACCGGCTCCGCGTTCTACGCGCCGGCGGCGAGCGCGGTCACGATGGCGGAGGCGTATCTGCGCGACCAGAAGCGCGTGCTCCCGTGCTCCGCCTACCTCGAGGGCCAGTACGGCGTGAAGGACCTGTTCCTCGGCGTGCCGGTCGTCATCGGCGCGAAGGGCGTCGAGCGGGTCGTCGAGCTCGACCTCTCCGACGAGGAGAAGGGGATGCTCGCGAAGTCCGTCGAGAGCGTGAAGAAGTCGGTCGCCGAGACCAAGCTGTAGCGTCGGGTGGGCGTCCCGAGGGGCCGGCGCTGCCCGCGCCGCCCCCACCTCCCAAGTCCCCGCGCCGCGCGCCACGCGCGGGTGCGGTCTCGACCCGTGGCCGCCGGCGAGCGCGCGCCGCGCGGTGGCTCGCCGCAGGCGCGGGAGCGTCCTCAGGCCCTGATGGGCCCGGGGTGGAATCCAGCACTGCGGGAAGCGCCGGATCTGTGTAGAGGAGTGCCCCAAATCGATCCCGCTCACGCCCTCCGGCGCCGGGACGTGCCGAGCGCGCACGCCGGGCGAACGAGGGCGGACGCGCGCGGAGGCGAGGGAGTAACCCGCCGTGAAGATCCACGAATACCAGGCGAAGGACATCCTGAGGAAGTTCGGGGTCGCGGTCCCCCGAGGCTACCTCGCGGTCACGCCGCTCGAGGCCGAGGGCGCCGCACGGCAGCTCGGCGGCGGCATCTGCGCCGTGAAGGCGCAGATCCACGCCGGAGGCCGGGGCAAGGGCGGCGGCGTCCGCCTGGCGCGCTCTCCGGAGGAGTCGCGGCAGCACGCCGAGGCGATGCTCGGCATGATGCTGAAGACCCCGCAGACCGGTCCGGAGGGGCAGGAGGTCCGCAAGGTCTACATCGAGGAGGGCTGCCGGATCGCGCGGGAGCTCTACCTCGGGATGACCCTCGATCGCGAGGTGGGCCGGCTCGCGGTGATGGCCTCCACCGAGGGCGGGGTGGACATCGAGGAGGTGGCGGCGAAGCACCCGGAGAAGATCCTCCGAGAGTGGGTGGACCCGCTGACCGGGCTCATGGCGTTCCAGGCCCGCCGGCTCGCCTTCGGGCTCGGCCTGACGGGCGACTCGGTCGGCCAGTTCGTGCGCTTCGCGACGGGGCTCTACAACGCCTACGTCGCGACGGACGCGTCGCTCGCCGAGATCAACCCGCTCGTCGTCACCGTCGGGGGCGAGGTGCTCGCGCTCGACGCCAAGATGAACTTCGACGACAACGCGCTCTACCGGCACGCCGACATCGCCGCGATGCGCGATCCCGACGAGGAGGATCCCAAGGAGACGCAGGCGAAGGAGTACGACCTGCAGTACATCGCGCTCGACGGCGACATCGGCTGCATGGTGAACGGCGCCGGCCTCGCGATGGCCACCATGGACGTCATCAAGCTCTCCGGCGGACGGCCCGCGAACTTCCTCGACGTCGGCGGCGGCGCCGACGAGGACAAGGTCACCGCCGCGTTCAAGATCATCCTGTCGGATCCGCAGGTGAAGGCGGTGCTCGTCAACATCTTCGGCGGCATCATGAAGTGCGACGTCATCGCGAACGGCATCCTGGCCGCGGCGAAGCAGGTGGGCATCTCGATCCCGCTCGTCGTGCGGCTCGAGGGCACGAACGTGGCGCTGGGCAAGGAGATCCTCGCCCAGAGCGAGCTCGACATCATCCCCGCCGACGATCTCGGCGACGCCGCGCGCAAGGTCGTCCAGGCGGCGGCGGCGTAGCGGGGCGAGTCGAACGATACGGGTCGAAGGCGCGGAGGGCGCGTGAGCATCTACGTCGATCGAGACACCCGGGTGCTGGTGCAGGGCATCACCGGCTCGGCCGGGAGCTTCCACACCGAGCAGATGCTCGACTACGGGACGCGGGTCGTGGCCGGCGTGACGCCGAACCGCGGCGGCACCAAGTTCCAGGGGACGGTCCCCATCTTCCACACCGTCGACGAGGCCGTGCAGGAGACCGGCGCCAACGCGGCGGTCATCTTCGTGCCGCCGCCGTTCGCGGCCGACGCGGTCATCGAGTCGTCGGAGGCGGGCATCCCGCTCGTCATCGCGATCACCGAGGGCATCCCGGTCCTGGACATGATCCGGGTGCGGCGGTACCTCGCGGATCGCCCGCAGACGCGCCTCGTCGGGCCGAACTGCCCGGGCCTCATCACGCCGGGCCAGTGCAAGATCGGCATCATGCCCGGACACATCCACCGGCCCGGGCGGATCGGGGTGGTCTCGCGCTCCGGCACGCTCACCTACGAGGCGGTGAAGCAGCTCACCGACCTCGGTCTCGGCCAGTCCTCGGCGGTCGGCATCGGCGGCGACCCGGTGCACGGCACCGACTTCGTCGACGTGCTGCGCGAGTTCGAGGCGGACGGGGAGACCGAGGCGGTGATCATGATCGGCGAGATCGGCGGCACGGAGGAGGAGCGCGGGGCCGCGTTCGTGCGCGATCACATGACCAAGCCAGTCGTCGGCTTCATCGCCGGCCGCACCGCCCCCCCCGGCAAGCGCATGGGCCACGCCGGCGCCGTCGTCTCCGGCGGGAGCGGCACCGCCGAGGCGAAGATCGCGGCGATGCGCGAGGCGGGGATCAACGTGGTAGAAGGACCGCACCTGCTCGGCCGCGCGATGAAGGAGGCCCTCGAGCGTCGGAGCCGGCACCGGCCCGCCGCCGCGGGCAAGCGCGCGTCCTCCCAGGCGCCGGCGCGCAAGGGGGCGGCGTCCCGCAACGCGGCCCCCTCCCAGCGCGGCGGCAAGTCCGCCCGGAAGGCGGCGAAGCGGGTGCGCGACTAGGGCGCGCCCGCGATCACCCATCGAAGCACGAGGAGCAACGCAACATGGCGATCGAGCGCACCCTCTCCATCATCAAGCCCGACGGCGTCGAGAAGGGCGTCATCGGCCAGGTCATCGCCCGGTTCGAGAAGTCCGGCCTGAAGCCCGTGGCGATGAAGCTGGCGCACCTCTCCCGCAGCGAGGCGGAGGGGTTCTACGCGGTCCACAAGGCGCGTCCCTTCTTCAACGATCTCGTGAAGTTCATGACGAGCGGCCCCGTCGTCCTCATGGTCCTCGAGGGCGAGGGCGCGGTCGCGAAGAACCGCGAGATCATGGGCGCGACGGATCCGGCGAAGGCGGCGGCGGGCACGATCCGCAAGGACTTCGCCACGGACATCGAGAAGAACACCGTCCACGGGTCGGACAGCCCGGAGAACGCGAAGGTCGAGGTGAGCTACTTCTTCCCCGAGATCGCGATCCATTCGTACGCGTGGAAGAAGGTCTAACGTTCGGATGTTGTTAGGTTTAGTCGGGCCGGTACCCGATCGGGTGCCGGCCCGATTGCCGTTTCCGGTTACAATCAGTTCAACCCGTCCCCCCCGGACGGGTCTCGTCTCTGTCTCTCAGGGCAAAAGGAGCACGCGGGCTTGGATGCGGTGCCGACATGGAAGTGGCTGCTCGGGATCTTCTTCCTCGTCGCGTCCGCGTTCTGCTCCGGCACCGAGACGGCGCTGACGGCGCTCGGTGACGCGCGCGCGCGGCAGCTCCGCGACGCGGGTGGTCGGCGCGCCCGGATGCTCGGCGTCTGGATCGCGCACCCCGAGCGCATCCTCTCGACGCTCCTCATCGGCAACACCCTCGTGAACATCGGCGCGGGCGCGCTCGCCGCCGCCATCGGCGCGACGCTCGCCGCGCGCGCCGGCTGGAACGACGCCACGGGCGTCACCGGGGCGACGGCCGTGGCCACGATCGTCATCCTGTTCTTCGGCGAGATCATCCCGAAGACCCTCGCGAAGCGGCACCCGATCAAGGTGTCGCTCGCCCTCATCCCGTTCGTGAAGGCGCTCGCGTGGCTCATGTGGCCCCTCTCGTCGGCCGTCACGCGGGCGACGAGCGGGCTGTTCCGCCTGTTCGGCGGAGCGCAGGGAGCCACCGGCCCGGGCGTCACGAGCGAGGAGATCGAGTACCTCATCGAAATGGGCACGCGGGAGGGCGTCCTCGACGAGGTGAAGGAGGAGCTCCTCAACAGCGTGCTCGAGTTCGCCGACCGCGTCGCCCGGGAGATCATGGTGCCGCGCACCCGGATGGTGGCGGTCGACCGGGACGCGCCCCAGGACGAGCTCTTCCGGATCGTCACCGAGAACCCGTACAGCCGCATGCCCGTCTACGAGGGCTCGATCGACAACGTCGTCGGCGTGCTCCTCGTCCGCGAGATCATCCAGGACCTCCGCCAGGCGCGCGCCATCTCGCTCGAGCGGTGCGTGAAGCCGGCCTTCTTCGTGCCGGAGGGCATGAAGATCTCGCGGCTCCTCAAGGAGATGCAGCGCCGGCGCACGCACCTCGCGATCGTGGTGGACGAGTTCGGCGGGACGAGCGGCCTCGTCACCCTCGAGGACGTCATCGAGGAGATCGTGGGGGAGATCCAGGACGAGGGCGACGTGGAGGCCGCGCCGGTGAAGGCGATCGCGCCCGGCGTCTGGCTCGCCGAGGCGGGGATCCCGCTGCACGATCTCGAGGCCTACCTGAACGAGCGGCTCGAGGAGGCCGCCACCGCCGCGGGGGAGGAGCGCCCGCCGGAGGTGCGCTTCCCGGAGGAGGGGGACTACGAGACGCTGGGCGGGTTCGTGACCGCCACGGCCGGGCGCGTCCCCGCGGTGGGCGCGATCGTCGCCTGGGACGGGCTCACCTTCACGGTCCGGGCGGGCGACGAGCGGCGCGTGACGCGCGTCGAGATCGCCCGGCGCGCGGCGGCTCCCGAGGCGCCGACGGAGCCCGCGGCGCACGCGGCCAGCGGCGCTTAGAAGAGAGGCCCGATGACCGCGTTGCTCGACCCCGAACGGCCGGAGGCCCGGCCCGACCTCCGATCGTTGCCCCTCGACCACCTGACCGCCCTCGTGGCGTCGCTCGGGGAGCGTCCGTTCCGGGCGCGCCAGCTCTTCCGCTGGCTGCAGCAGAAGGGCGCGGCCTCGCTCGACGAGCTCTCGGACGTGCCGCGCGCGCTCCGCGCGGCGCTCTCCGAGCGCACGACGCTCACGACGCTCGAGCGGGCGACCGAGCAGCGCTCGGTCGACGGGACCATCAAGTGGACCTGGCGCACCCACGACGGGAAGCTCATCGAGTCCGTGTACCTGCCGGAGCCGGATCGCCGGACGCTCTGCGTCTCCTCGCAGGCGGGCTGCGCGGTCGGCTGCACCTTCTGCCTCACCGGCACGATGGGCCTCGCGCGGAACCTCACGCCCGGCGAGATCGTGGACCAGGTCCATCGGGCGAACCGGCGCATCGTCGAGCTCGGGGAGGGGGAGGGCCCGCGGCCCCTCACGAACCTCGTGTTCATGGGGATGGGCGAGCCGCTCGCGAACTACCGCAGCCTCAAGATCGCCCTCGACCTCCTCCTCGCCGAGGACGGCCCGAACTTCTCGCACCGCCACGTGACGGTCTCGACGAGCGGCCTCGTGCCGGTGATGCGGAGGCTCGGCGAGGAGACGCCGGTGAAGCTCGCCGTCTCCCTCAACGCGACGACCGACGCGCAGCGCGACGCGATCATGCCGATCAACCGGCGCTACCCGCTCGCCCAGCTGCTCGACGCGTGCCGCAGCTTCCCGGTCCGGAACGGGCGCCGGATCACGTTCGAGTACGTGCTCCTCGGCGGGGTGAACGACTCGCTCGAGGACGCGGCGCGGCTCGTCGGCCTCGTGCGCGGGATCCCGACGAAGGTGAACCTCATCCCCTACAACGCGAACCCCGGGCTGCCGTTCCACGCCCCCGCGCCCGAGCGCGTCGTCGCGTTCCAGGAGGCGCTCGCCGCGCGGAACCTGACCGCCGTCGTGCGCAAGAACCGCGGCCGCGACATCTCCGCCGCCTGCGGACAGCTCGCCGCGGAGGGCGGGCCCGGCGATCCGCGCCGCGCGCAGGCGTTGACCCGCCTGCCCGTGGCGGGCTAATCAGGCGGCCGGCCGGCTCAGCCGGCGGAAAGGTCGCGTGGACATGGCGCTGCTCGCCGTCGGCTCGGTCGCCCTCGACTCCCTGGAGACGCCGTTCGGCGCCCGCGAGGAGGTGCTCGGAGGCTCGGCCTCGTACTTCGCGACGTGCGCGAGCTTCTTCGGCCCGACGCGGGTGGTCGCGGTCGTCGGGGAGGACTTCCCGGACGAGCACGTCCGGTTCCTCGCCTCCCGCGGGATCGACCTCGGCGGGCTCGTGCGCCGGCCGGGGCGGACCTTCCGCTGGAAGGGACGGTACGAGTTCGACCTCAACACGGCGCACACGCTCGACACCCAGCTGAACGTGTTCGCCGAGTTCCGGCCCGAGCTGCCGGAGCACTACCGCGACTCGGAGTTCGTGTTCCTCGGGAACATCGACCCCGATCTGCAGCGCGCGGTCCTCGACCAGGTCCGGGGCCCGCGGTTCGTGGCGTGCGACACGATGAACTTCTGGATCTCCTCGAAGCGCCAGAGCCTGCTCGAGACGCTCCGCCGGGTCGACCTGCTGTTCGTGAACGACGCGGAGGCGCGCCAGCTCGCCGAGGAGCACAACGTCGTGAAGGCGGCGCGGCGGATCCTCTCGTTCGGGCCGAAGGCCGTCGTCGTGAAGCGCGGCGAGTACGGGGCGCTCTTCTTCTCGGGCGAGGAGGTCTTCGCGGCCTGCGCGGTCCCGCTCGCCTCCGTGTTCGATCCGACCGGCGCGGGCGACAGCTTCGCGGGCGGGTTCATGGGCTACCTCGCCCGGAACGGCGGCCTGGATCACGCCGCGATGCGGCGGGCGATCGTGCTCGGGAGCGTGCTCGCGAGCTTCACGGTCGAGCGGTTCTCGCTCGACCGGCTGCGCTCCCTCGAGCCGGCGGAGATCCTGTCCCGCTACGCGGAGGCGCGCCGCCTCGCTCACTTCGACGACCTCGAGCTGGACCTGTTCGGCGGCGCGTCCCTGGGTTGACGCCGCTTCGCCGCGGCGGCTACCATCCCGACGCGTCCGGGGGGGCGCGCCCGCGCATGCGCATCGGCATCCTGTCCGACATCCACTCGAACCTCGAGGCGCTCACCGAGACGCTCGGGGCACTCGAGAGGCTCCGGCCGGACACGATCATCTGCCTCGGGGACGTCGTCGGCTACGGGGCGAGCGTCAACGAGTGCTGCGCGCTCGTCCGGAAGCGCGCGGCGGTGACCCTGCTCGGCAACCACGACGCCGCGGTCGCCGGACGGATGGACTACAGCTTCTACTACGACGCGGCGCGACACGCGCTCGACTGGACCGCGTCGCGGATCGACCCCGATCACCTCGAGTGGCTGCGCGGCCTGCCGTACGCGCATCGGATCGAGAGCGCCCAGTTCACGCACGCGAGCCCGGTGGATCCCGAGGCGTACGAGTACGTCTTCGCGATCGAGCAGGCGCGGGAGCTCTTGCCTCACCTCGACGCGCTGGCGGACGTGAACTTCCTCGGGCACTCGCACCTCTGCAAGGCGTTCGCGCTCAACGCGGCGGGCGACGTGACCGAGGTCGTGGCGCCGCGCTTCGGGCTCCGCCGCGGCTACAAGTACGTGATCAGCGTCGGCTCGGTCGGGCAGCCGCGCGACTGCGACAACCGCGCGTCGTTCGTGCTGTACGACTCGGACGAGCGGGTGGTCGAGTTCCACCGCGTCCCGTACGACGTCGAGTCGGCGGCCCAGAAGATCTTCGACGCCGATCTCGCGCTCAACTTCGGCAAGCGGCTGTTCATCGGTGTGTAGCGGGGGGCTGCGCCCCCGCCCCGGGCCAGCGGCCCCGCCGCAGCGTCACGCCACCAGGCTGAGATGCGTCGCGACGCGGTAGCCGGTCGCGAGGCCGTCCGCGTCCATCAGCGCGAGCCCGAGCGTGGCGTCCACCGCCAGGCGCGCGGGCGCGACGCCCGGGATGGCGCCGACGATCTCGCCCGTGCGCGCGTCGAGCGCGGTGACGCCGTCCGCCGCGACGAGGACGGTGCCCCGGGCGATCGCGGGCGGCACGGCGCCCGAGGGCGCCGGCGCCCCGGCCGGCGGGGGACGGCTCCAGCGCACGGTGCCTTCGCGCCCGAGGGCGACGACCCCTCCCGCGGGATCGCGCGCGACGAGGAGCGCGCCCGCGGCCGCGATGGTGGGAGGGCCGGCGAGCGGCGCCACCACCGTCCAGGCCGGGGCCCCGCCCTCGTCCAGCGTCGCGACGATGGGATCGCCCGCGAGCGCGCCCGCGATCGCGAGCCGTCGCCCCCACGCGATGGGCGGGCCCGAGGGGACGAGCTCGAGGCGCGCCTCCCAGCGTCGGGCGCCTCCCGCGGGATCGAGCGCGAGGGCGACGGCGCCGACGCCCGAGTCGGCGGCGCACAGGACGAGCGCGAGCCCCGCGAGCGCCGCGGGGGGCCGCACCACCGGGCCGGGGCCCCGCACGCGCCACACGACGCGTCCGGTCCCGTCCACGCCGTAGACGAACCCGGTGTCCGCTCCCACCGCGACGATGCCGCCGAACGCCGCCGCGAAGAGCCGTCCGGCGCCCGGCGGCAGGAGCCGCCACAGGATCCGTCCGGTGGCGGGGTCGAGCGCGGTGAGCGCTCCACCTCCGACCACGAGGAACGGCCCGTGCGCGAAGGAGAGCGCGGTGAACGCGGAGGGACCGGGCAGGGGCTCCGTCCAGAGCGGGCGGCCGGTGCGGAGCGCGAGCGCCTCGAGCGCGCCGCCGCGCGAGACGAGCAGCGTCCCGGGCAGCGCCGCGGCGTGGGCGGCGCCCGGGGCGCGCCAGAGGACGCGGCCGGTGCTCCGCTCGACCGCGGCGACCGCCGCCGCGCCCGCCGCGATCGCCACGCCACCGCGCCCGTACAGGCCGGGGCCGGCGG